>JAMOMO010000445.1 GCA_027067035.1 Desulfobulbaceae bacterium | reverse complement strand
AAGTCAAAGCTGCTGTTTGTTCTGTACGGGAGCAGCTGGAGGACCATGGAATAAGCAACAGCGTACTTGGAGATCTTCTTGGACAGTGAACAGAGTCTGTTATCATGGTTCTTTCTGTCCGTCATGTTTTGTATGGAGTGGGATAACACTCTCATAAACCTGAAACCGTGAAGAGAATTGGAGCTAAGTCCTGTAATATTCCTGTCTTGCATGTGTTTCTGAAAAGAATGGACGCTCACGGATTCAGGTTAAACATTAACAACGAGGGATTATTGTAATGACTAGAGTCTATGTGGATGGACAGTACTGTGTCAGATAAAGACAGACAGCTTCGGGAACAATTTGATGTGGCCTTTGCTCTGGCCATTGACAGGGCAGCGGCAGAACAGCCATGTCCCGATGAAGAGGAGCTGGTTGCCTGGCACGAAAAGCGCCTGCCTGAATCCCGGCGGGAAGAACTTACGGCACATCTTGCGTCCTGCAACTCATGCTATCTGGTATGGCAGGAGTTGGCTGAGCTGTCCGAACCATCTGTCATTGAACAGAAGCAGCCTGTTCTTCACGGGGAAAAAAGTACCCTGTGTTCATTTTTTGAGAAAATGGCTGATTTCTGTAAACCCGGTCCTGTGGCCCTTGGCGGTTTCGGGACAGCCATTGCTGCTGTACTGCTTGTCTTTGTTCTGCTGCCGACAATACGTAGCAGCAGAATTGATCGAAACCTTGAGCAATCCTTTTCAGCTCGATCCCTGCTTTTAGCTCCTGGGGTAAACGACCCCGTTTTCCGCAGTAAATCCTTGAATATCTCCCGTGCGCAATACCCCGTCCCGGAGTTGGGCTGGGTTCCCCGGAATCCTCAGCAGCAGGCATTTGCGGTGGGAGTCTATGAGGCAGCTCAAGGGCTTGAAGAAAATGGAGGATCTTTGCGTAAAAAATATGCCCATCTGCCTGATACCGTATCCATGACACCGGATGGTGTCTCAGAAAAGGCCTGGGTGCGCAGGCAGCAGGCGTTACGTCAGGCAGGGCGATGGGCGATTCTGCTGGCATCATCCTGTGAGCAGCCGGCACTTTTCTCCACATCTTTCTGGGATGACCAGAAATCCATTCTTCATCTACTGGACAAGGAAATAGAAGCCTATCCTGAGAGGGATGAATTTTCACTCTTTTTTGAGTCCTGGGTTGCTCAGGCGGATGGTGATATGTGTAGAAAAGGGAAGGAACTGCTGCAAACCGGTTTTGGCAGGCCTGTTTCAGGACCGCAGTAAATTCTTTTGTCTGATTGTCTCTGTTTCCTAACAGTGGTCGGACGATTTGAGTGATATTTATTTCACACCATATCCCCAGAGATGCAGAAATCAGATAAATAATACAAAAAGCCGGTAAAAGTCCGGCAGAATGTCCGTCCTGATAAATAACAGTGTTAATCAGATACATTTTAAAAATTATGTGGAAGAAACGAAATATCCAATGAACGTTTTTCTTAGGTAAACAAGGGGGGAAAATGAGAAGATCATCACTACTGGCAGCTGTCCTGATTGCTGTAACCATGTTGCTTTCAGTTGCCTGTAAGCAGGAAAAAACCTACGTCCATGTGGGGCCCAACTGGGCCAGGGTGCACAACCTTCAGCCATCTGAGAAATCATTCAAAGTGAGTGTAAAAGGAAAAAAATCCATTGCTCTTGGCGATGAGATGGTTTTTGCCGTCACATCTGCAAGGGAAGGGCAGCTTTGGGTTATTCAGGTTGGTTCTGATGATAAAGTTGCCGTTTTGTTTCCCAATGAGATGGCCCCTGATAACAGTATTAAAAAGAATGAGATGATGTTTATTCCACCTGAAGGGGCAAACTGGAGTATCACTGCCCAGGAACCTGTGGGGAGTTCAACAGTTGCCTTTCTGGTGACAGGGAATGCCAATGATCTGTCCCGGGTTTTTGCAAATCAGAAGGCTATGGGAATTGATAATAATATGATTGTAAACAAGGGACTTGCCCTGACATCAGCTGATCCTGAGTGGGGAGTTGGACGAATTGTTGTGGATATTACAAAATAATATTGATGAGAGGATGGAGATGAAAACAGGAAACAGAAAGTTTAAAAACAGTATATTTGCAGTGGTGGTCCTTTGTTTTTTTGCTTTGCCGGCTCTGGCTGCCGCTCAGGAACTGGTGGTTCCCAAAGGACTGGCACTTGTGAATTATGGTGCAACTCCCAATACCGGTAAGGAGCAGTTACAGGTCTCTGTCTGGATGGAAAAGGAAACGTTTGTTCCCGGTGAGTTCATCAAGTTTTATGTGAAAGGTAATCAGACATTTTTTCTCTGGCTGTTTTCCATTGATGAGAAAAGCAGCCGGGCTGACATGATTATTCCGGGACAGCTGCAGAAGGGAAATAAGTTTACCGGTAACAGAAGGTACTCGGTTCCCTCCTACCGCAATCTTATAGCCGGGGCTCCGGGCAATAAAAAAGTGGTGATGGTTACATCCACCAGGTGGCTGAAATATTTTGACTTGAGCAAGTTGACTGTACGGGATGGTTTTTACAGTACTACTTCACAAAATATGAATGTTATGCTGAAGGAACTGGCCAGTGATAAAGGGCTGGCACTGACCTCCAGTGGACAGAACAGTAACAGCGGCTCATCCCCCGCTGCCAACCAGGTTATTGTCAGCACCTTTAATTTTAAGGTTCTTGGAAATAGTGCTGGAACCGGCGATGTGGTTCTTGGCGGATCTGCCCGCAAACCTGCTTCTGATAATGTGGTTTTTGTGGCCCAGAATCGTGATTCCTACAATCTGGGTGATGCCGTGACCATTGTGTACGGTGCAAACAAACCGGGTTACGTTGAGCTTTTTCTTCAGTATCCCAACGGTAAAACAGAGTTTCTGCAAAAGACCAAGGTTGATGGAAAGAAAACCTACACAGTGAATGCCATTGCAGTCCGCCCTGCCGGTCCGCAAACCCTGATGGCGGTATTTCATCCTGATAAAAAAACTTCTTTTAAGCCCAGCCGTATTCAGAGTTTTATTGACTGGGTATTTAAGGGAAATAACCAGGAAAAAGGTTTGTATATCAGTAATCCCAATCAGAATGTTCCTCATGAGCAGCAGATAATATACGATATGAGTCGTTTTCATATCAGATAGTCTCTGCTGTCCTCCATTGGCCAGCAACTGCCAGCCAATGGAGGATTCTTGAAAAAATCCAATGAAAAGGTTTTTTATCTGGCTGAAGCCAGAACAATCACTGCCTGTTCTTGCAGCTCTTCTGGCACTTATGTCAATGGCGAGCAGTTCTGCGGAAGCTGCGGACAGGGTGCTGCTTGTTGGTGTTGGAACGTATCAAAACTCCCGGGAAAATCTGCCTGATCTTCCCGGGATTGGAATTGATATTCAGCGCATGACACGGGTTGCAGGCCTTCTTGGCTATGAATCAGGGCAGATCAAGATTCTCCAGGATGAAAATGCCACGGCGATCAATGTGGAGAAAGCCATTGGCAACTGGCTGGGGCAGGCCGGAGCAGATGATCGGGTGCTGTTTTATTTCAGTGGTCATGGAACAAGAATCTATGATGACTCTGCAGATGAGGCTGACGGTGTTGATGAGGTGCTCTGTTTCCATGACATGTCTCTTCAGAACAGGGGGGATCGCTACAGTTTTGACGGAGTAATAACCGATGATCGTTTTGGTGTCCTGCTCAGCCGCCTGAAGAGTGAACACATTCTCATCGTGCTTGATCACTGTTTCAGTGGCACCAGTACCAAGGCGTTGAACTTAAACGAAATGTTATCAGGTCCAACCTATGTGTCAAAATCCTTCCGGTATATCGGTATGCCGCTGCGTGGCGGGGCTTTTGCCTCTTCGAGCTCTTTCAGCACACTTCGCTTTACTGATCCGGTGGTTCTTTCCTCCTGTCGGGATGATGAGGAATCGGTAAGTTCAGAAAGTGGTTCTCTGTTCACAGAGGGGGTTGCAGCTGCCATGGAGGAGCAGGCACAAAAACAGGGGGCTGCTCCGGAGCAGCTTTTTGACACCCGCTACCTGCAGGAATATGCCACTGAATATATCAGGAAGACTCTGGGAGCTGGCCGGGCAGACAGAATGTTTCATCCTCAGCTGCAGGGCAATATGTTACTGACTTTGGGTAACAGCAAAAGATGAAAGAATCAACATTTCAGCATAACAGGAGAACGAAATGAATAAGCGGTTTTGTGTATTGCTGGGTCTGGTATGTCTTGCTGCGTTGTTTACAGGATGTCAGAAAGAGTATGTCCATGTGGGAGAGAACTGGCAGACGGTGCACAATTTGAAAGGCAGCGAAAACAGCTTTGAGCTGGAGGTGTCAGGTCCCGGAACTGTGAACATTGGAGATGTTCTTGAGTTTACTGTGCGCTCCGAGAAGTCGGGAAGAATGTGGCTGGTTCATGTTGACACCGATGACCGGGTTACTCTTCTTTACCCGGACAGCGAATCCGGCTCAAACTGGCTGGATAAGAATGAGTATGTGACCATACCTCCTAGGAACAGCGGCCAGAAAATTCACGCTGTGGCTCCTGCGGGTCCGGCAACGGTGGCGTTTATCGTTACTGATCCCGACACTGAACTGTATCAGGTGTTAAGTGGCCAGAATACCACCATGAAAAAGGTACTTGAGTTTGTTCAGACACGACCTTCATGGAGCGTGAGACATCTGGTTGTAGATGTGAAATAATTAGCGGTTGAAAAAGATAAATGAGAAAAAAACTTGCAATACTGCTTCTGAGCTCCACCCTGGCGTTTGCTTCTGTTCCTGCCACAGCGGCCACTGGAGGAAAAGTGGATTCGCCGAGGCCTTCCGGGATTTTTGATCTCTACGAGCAGAACAGAACCGAGGGAGTTGCCAACTATATCACCACTGATTTCATCATGCTGTCCTATTCCATGATTCGCAGACAGGATGCGACCCTGCTTGAGCAGCGGTACATAATGCCGGCACTGCTGGAGCTTACAGTTCATCTGCAGCAGTCATTTAAGCTTGAAAAGGGTGAAGCTGCAGAGGCAAACAGAGACTTTATTGCAATCCTGTCAGCTCTGCTGGAGGGATATACTGAAGTGAACGGGGCGGCTGATTCCAAAAGAGCATCCGCCGAACTTGCTCTGGTATTGAAAGCAGGTGGTATCTCATCGTCTCCTCTCTGGGGATACAGCATGGATTACAGCCAGTTTAAACCCAGGGGTGCTTATACCTCTTCTGAGGAGAGAAAGAACTATTTCAGGGCCATGCGTTATGCCTCAAGTGTGCTTTTTACTGTAAGAGGATCCAGGGCAACGGGTGTGTCTGCAGAACTGGCTGACAGACTGGCTGAACAGGCCATGATGCTGGCTAAAATAATTTCCGCCGACCAGAAGGTTGCAGCTTCCTATCGCAGTATGAATGAAGCCCTTGCATTTCGTTTCGGAAGGGCTGATGATCTTGTTTTGGCTGACGTGGTGGCTGTTATGGAAAAAAGACCAGAGAGCACTGCTGCAGCAAGAAAAATGCTGTTTGAACGTGCGGTCTCTGAAGGTCGGCAACCGGCAATTTTCTCCGGCATAATTGACAGAACGAAGCTTTCAGCGAATGAGCGTCCTGCCGATGTTCTGACTGGATTTCGTCTCTTTCCACAACGCTACAGTGCGGACTCTGCATTTTTTCAGCAACTGGTATCTCCTCAGGGCGGTGAGTTCAAGGGTGAAAAACAGCCATTTGGCCTTGTTGCGGTGGCAGGCAGGCTGCTTAAGGGGTTTCCCAGCTTCTATGAACTCATGGCCCGGTACGGCAGCAGAGCAGCACAGGTATTTATCGAAAAAGATG
>JAMOMO010000444.1 GCA_027067035.1 Desulfobulbaceae bacterium | reverse complement strand
GCTGATGTTTATGCCGATAGAGGCAGCATTTCTCGCGGCATTCCAGGAGGATGAGACACTCTTTAATGAGGCCATGAGCAGAAAAGTCATACTGGTTGGTCCAACCACCCTGCTCACCACCCTGAAAACCATCGAATCCATCTGGCACTATGAAAAGCAGAGTAGAAACGCAAGAGAGATAGCAGAGAAGGCGGCGGCACTCTATGATAAATTCTGTTCCTTTACAGAGGATATGGAACGTATGGGCAGACAGATGCGCAGCCTCCAGGGGAGTTACGACTCTGCCATGACCCGCTTGAGTCAGGGCCGTGGAAATCTTGTGTCAAGGGTGGAGAGATTTCCTCAGATGGGGGTCAAGGCCAGGAAGAATATTGCAAAATCGATTCTTGCACGGGCTGATCTTGACCTGATAGCTGACGAGAGCTCCGATGAGCAGAAAAGGCCTGCAACGGAACACTCTTCCCCTCCCCAGCAATGAGATAAGGGCGGCTCCAGAAAAAGATAACAATTATCATTATTATCTTTACAACTGCTTGAAAAAGAGGCATAGTAAGGAATAAGGATGCTGTCAGGGGTTCCCTGAACGAAAAATAAAGTCTTACGATGGAGATTGATTATGTGCCAGGAAGTTCGGAAAACATGCAGCTGTGGTAAAAAGGATGCAACCTTTCATCTTCGTGATAATGTTATGGGACAGGAGGTGATAGATCGCCTCTTCTGTCCCGATTGTTCCACGTCGCAGGTCTTTGACAGGGAAACAATGGTAAAGGACAGGGACTGGATTATTGAATATGACATGGATCTTGCCAGAATGTTTGCCATAACCAAGCTGAGTATGGATCCTGCCCATGTGAACCCTGAGTTTGTCTTTGACGAAGGATATGTCACCTGGCGGGAAATGTATCCGGGTGAGACCGAGGATATAACAGAAGAGCGAAACAGGATTATTGCCATGAAGGACAGTGATCCCAGGGAGTATCTTGCAGCCATAAATTCCTGGGCCGTTGAAAGGATTCAGCGTCTCAAGGATGACGGATGGCGTAAGGCGGTCAGAGCCTGCTGAGCAATTGATCTTCTCAGGAGATATATACGGGCGTCTGGATGGGAAACTGTCCGGACGTTTTTTTATGTGATACACCTGAATCTGCGGGGGCCCGCTTTGCAGGGAGAAATCACGCGGCAGCAGGAAAGAAAAACCGGGTCGCTCTCTTTAAATTTTGTCACGGATTCCGGATAATGGGGAAAAACGCATGAAGAACAGAAAAAGTTCCAACACATCATCAGGGCAGCAGGGCTGGCTGTTTTGTGTCTGCATCGGGTTTCTTCTTTTCTGCATTCCTTCGCCTCTGTGGGCTCTGCGGGCAACACAGCTGGCGGCTGGAGAAAGTCAGGAGCATGTCAAATGGATAGGTGACTATGACAAGATGGTTGAGGATCGTGTTGTCAGGGTGCTGATTCCATACAGCAAGACCTTCTACTTCCTCGATGGTGCCACTGAGAAGGGCCTGTCGTATGAAACGGCCAAGGCGTTTGAGAAATTCATTAATAAACGACATAAAACCAAGCATTTAAAGATAATGGTGATGATTATTCCCACGGAACGCAATGAATTGTTTTCCAATCTGCTCGAAGGCTATGGTGATATAGCCATGGGAAATCTGACCATTACTGAAAAACGGCTGGAGCAGGTGGCGTTTTCAGATCCGTTTTTCACGGATGTTGATGAGATAGTTGTTGCCGCGAAAAATGGACCGGAGCTGAAAAGTGTGTTTGATCTTTCAGGAAAGGAGGTCTATGTCCGCAGGTCGAGCAGTTATTATGAAAGTCTGTTGAAGCTCAATGAGGTGCTGAGTTCTGTGGGAAAAGAACCGGTGAAGATCACCCGGGCCGATGAGCATCTTGAAGATGAAGATCTCCTTGAGATGCTGGCGGCGGGGGTTGTTCCCCTCCTTATTGTGGATAAACACAAGGCCCGGTTCTGGGAGAAAATTCTTGATGGTATACGCTTGTATCCGGATGTGGCAGTAAACACAGGCGGGAAGATAGGCTGGGCATTCAGAAAAGAGAGTCCTGAACTTGAGAAGGTGATCAATGAGTTTGTGAAAAAGCATAAAAAGGGAACTCTTTCCGGGAATATGGCTTTCAATAAATACCTGAAGAGTCAACGCTATATCACGAACCCGGCATCACAGCAGGAGCGTGAGAATTTTAAAAGGCTCGTCGGCTACTTTAAGAAATATGCCCAGAAGTATAATTTTAACTATCTCATGCTCACGGCCCTTGCCTATCAGGAATCTCACTTGAATCAGAATGCAAGAAGTCATGTGGGGGCAGTGGGGGTTATGCAGATCCTGCCGTCCACCGCCAAAGACAAGAACGTCAATATTCCCAATATTGATGAGGTGGAGGCAAATATTCATGCAGGAACAAAGTATCTGCGTTTTATGGTAGACAGGTATTTTGCAGATGAGAAGATTTCAAAACTCAATAGGGGACTTTTTGCCTTTGCCGCCTATAATGCAGGGCCTGCAAAGGTGACCAGGATGCGTAAGGCGGCAGAAAAAATGGGCCTTAACCCCAATGTCTGGTTTAAGAATGTTGAGGTTGTAGCCGCAAAGCAGATTGGCAGAGAGACGGTACAATATGTGAGTAATATCTACAAATATTACGTTGTCTATACCATTCTTGCCGAAAAGGGGAAACTCTAGGAAATCAGGTTTTGGGGCCGAAACTCTGCTGGGTTGCAACTTCAATGGCAAGTTCTGTTCTGGCATTGCCATCCATCTCTTTTCCCTTCTCTTTGCACCAGGCGGGAAAGGTCTCAGGATCAATGAAGACCTTCATCACCAGATCACCGCCCTTTTCAACCGTAGTTTTCATCTCCTCGGCCCGTTGCAGCCACTCCTGGTAGCTGGGCGGAAGGAGTCTGCTGTCAGTGAAGAGTTCCATGAGGGCATCCCAGTCCTCTTCCCTGTACCAGACCATTGCCTGTATTGCAGGTTCCTGATTGCTTGATGTCATCTCTTTTTTCTCCATGTCTTGAATTGTAGAAAAGTGTGTCTTGTTAGAGTTGGTCGGATTATTTCAGCCCGGCTTCTCTGTAATATTTCAGGGCACCGGGGTGGATTGGGGCAGAGAGGCCGGTAAGCATGCTTTCTTTGGTGAGATTGGTGTATGCCGGGTGGAGCTTTTTGAACTCTTCAAAGTTTTCAAAGATCTCTTTGGTGATGGTATAGACAATATAATCAGGCACCTTTGCGGAAGTTACCAGGGTAGCTCTTACCCCGAACGTTTCGATGTCGGTTTTATTTAAAACCCCGGGGTAGGGGGCGATGGGAACTGTTGTTCTGGTGTAGTACGGAAAGTTTTCCAGGAGAGTCTCGATGCCGTCGATTCTGGCAAACACTACTTTTCTTGCACCTGATGTGGCCTCGGTGATGGCTCCGGAGGGATGTCCCACCGTGTAGAAGAAAGCGTCGATACGGTGGTCCTGCAGAAGGCCAGCCGCCTCAGATGCCTTAATGGATTCTGCCTGAATATCTGTTTCATAATTAATACCAACGGCATTGAGGGCATCGATGGAATTCTGGCGCTGCCCTGAACCGGGATTGCCGATGTTTACCCTTTTCCCGCGGAGATCAAGACTGCTTGTTATACCGGTATCAGCTGCCGCCACCAGGGTTACGGCTTCCGGGTAGATGGAAAATACCGCACGCAGGTCTGTCTGAGGGCCCTTTTTTTTCCATTCCGCCATGCCGTTCATGGCCTGAAACTGCCGATCCGATTGAACCACCCCGAATTCAAGGTCACCTGCCATAACGGCATTTACATTAAATACAGAGCCGCTTGTGGAGTCCACAAGTGCGCGGATACCATTTTCGTTTTTCTTTTTATTGACAATTTTGGCAATGGCGCCGCCTGTGGGATAGTAGACCCCCGTAATACCTCCGGTACCGATGCTGATAACAGTGGGTCTTGTCAGGGCGGTTCCACTGTTTACGATGACAGTAAAAAAGACAATGGCAAGTATTGCTGTTATTTTCTTCATGCTGACCTCCAAGGATGATGACAGGGTGGAGTGACTTCAATGGTCTGGCAAGAGTCTGCAGTTATCAGACAATTCTGCCAATACTATTTGACATTTACAATTTATACAAGAAATTTGCAGGAACAGGGGTACTGATAAGGGAGGGATCTGTCTCACCTGCAGCATTTTTCCATGCTGCAGGTGAGAAGACTGCGGGATTTTGGAGCTGTATCAGTTCTCTGGAGCGGTTATTTCCCTGGTGGTCCAGATAAAGACCAGGGGAATAAAAATAAGGGTAAGGAAGGTTCCGATGAGAAGCCCTCCAATGGCCACGGCACCAAGTGGTGCCAGCCGTTCAAGACCAATGGCTGAACCGAGTGCAACCGGAAGCATACCAGCGGCCACGGCAAAGGCGGTCATCAGTACCGGGCGGGTTCTGATTTTGATGCTTTCCAGCATGGCCTGGCGTTTTTTCATTCCCTCCGCCATCTTTTCCTGGGCAAAATGTATGAGCAGGATAGCATTGTTGACAATGATACCGGAAAGCAGGATAAAGCCCATCATGGCCGGCATGGAGACGTGATAATTCAGCGCCAGCAGGGTCCATGAAGCTCCGATGATGGTGAGTGGAATGGAGAGAATAATCATCAGTGAAACTTTCACGGAATCAAAAAACGTTATCAGAGTGAAAAAGATCAGGATAACGGCAAAACCGATGGCCTTGGCCATTCGTCCGGCGGAATTTTTGAATTCTTTGATGTCTCCGACCTGGGACATGGAGACGGACTGGGGCAGTTTTGTCCCTTCAAAGTGCTTGGCGAAATCATCCATGATGTGGGATATGGCGGCCTTTTCCCGGTATCCGTAAACGTTGAGGGTGTAATTGAGGCCTTCACGGTTGATGATGCCCGGCTCAAGGTCCCGGGTGACAGTGGCCAGAGCGGACAGAGGGATTTTCTCACCCTTTGGGGTGTCGATGAGCATGGTGTCAAGCAGGGCGAGCCGGTTTCGCTGGTTCTCAGGCAGCCAGACCCGTACCCCGAAATCGATGCTGTTGGCGGCGGGAAAGGTTGAGACCAGTGCCCCGCGCAGCAGTGCCTGGAGCTGGGAGATGATGTCTGCGTTTTTGAGACCGTAACGGGCAGCCTGTTTACGGTCAATATCGAGGTCATACACTGTTTTGTCAATATCCCAGGTGCGTGAGACCGAAACCACGCCCTGTGTCTTGTAGAGGGCGCTTTCCACCATATCTCCGGCACGGACGAGATCATCAAAATCGGGTCCGGTGAGCATCACATCGATGTTGGCCCGGATACTGGAGAGGGCAGTGGCACCATAGTCCACCACGTCAAGTCGTTTGATATTCTCAATCTCTGCCAGCAACGGCCGGAGCCGGTGTTCTATGTCCCAGACCGAATCTTCACGCTCATAACGGTTTACATAGGTGGCGGTGATTGCAATATGATCGGTTCCGGAACCGCTGCCGATACTCAGTACCCCGGCTTCACTGCCAATGGCCGAGGAGAGATAATCCAGGGTCCCGTTTTCAGCTATGATCCGGTTGGCCTGCTCGACTATCTTCCTGCTCATATCAATGGGAAGATTGGGATCTGTGGTGATACTGATCTTTACACCGCCGGTATCCATGGGCGGCATCAGTTCGCGTCCCACCGTGGGCATAACGCCTTTCATACTGATGACAAAAAGGACAAGCAGGGCGCCAAAATAGATGACAGCAACGAGTCTGCGCTCCAGTGCAGCTTCCACAGCCCTTGCAAAGAAACCATGAATTGCCTTGTTGCTCTT
>JAMOMO010000443.1 GCA_027067035.1 Desulfobulbaceae bacterium | reverse complement strand
GCAGTCGGAAGCAGGGGTTGCAGGGGCACTGCATGGTTCTCTTACCACCGGCGCTCTCTGTACAACCTTTTCAGCTTCCCAGGGACTGATGCTTCTGCTGCCAAATATGAATAAAATTGCCGGAGAGTTGACCCCGACCGTTTTTCATATAACTGCACGTGCTCTGGCGTATCAGGGGCTCTCAATTTTTGGTGATCACAGTGATATTATGGCAGCCCGCCAGACCGGTTGGGCCATGCTGGGGTCGCAGAATGTTCAGGAAGCGCAGGATATGGCACTTATCTCGGTCCAGGCCACCCTGAAATCCCGTATTCCCTTTATGCATTTCTTTGACGGCTTCCGTACTTCAAGTGAAATTCAGAAGATTGAGCAGCTCAGTGAAGAGGATATGCTGGCAATGATTGATGAGGAGCTGATCATTGAACACCGCCAGCGCGGTCTTTCTCCGGATCGCCCGATGATGCGGGGGACAGCCCAGAATCCTGATGTTTATTTCACAGGGCGTGAAACCATAAATACGTACTATGAGGCTGTTCCCGGAATTGTTCAGGAGACCATGGACAGGTTTGCTGATCTCACCGGCCGCAGCTACCATCTGTTCGACTATATCGGTGCCCCTGATGCCGAAAATATCGTGCTTATCATGGCCTCCGGAGCCGAGACCGTGGCTGCCACTGTGGAGTACCTGGTTGGGAAGGGGAAGAAAGTCGGTATGATAATTGTTCGTCTTTTTCGTCCCTTTGATTCTGCTGCCATGGTGGCCGCACTGCCTGATACCGTGAAACGGATTACCGTCCTTGATCGCAGTAAAGATCCGGGTGCCAACGGAGAGCCGTTGTACCAGGATGTGCGCACTGCTGTCGGCGAGGCTGGAGACAAAGGTGTTTTCACTGATATCCCTGTTATTCTGGGGGGCCGTTACGGTCTTGGCTCGGCAGAGTTTACCCCTGCCATGGTCAAAGCGGTGTTTGACAATATGGATGCGGAAGACAGTAAAAACCGTTTCTGCGTTGGGCCCAGTGATGATGTTGCCCGAACCAGTCTTGATTTTGACCCAGCCTTTGATATCGAAGGAGAGGGCGTTTTCAGAGCAATGTTCTTTGGCCTTGGAGCAGACGGTACGGTCGGAGCCAACAAGAACACCATCAAAATCATCGGCACGGAAACGGACAATGCAGCACAGGGATATTTTGTATACGACTCAAAGAAGTCCGGATCCATCACCACCAGTCATCTTCGTTTCGGCAAGGATAAGATCCTTGCTCCCTATCTCATTAACAAGGCAAATTTCGTGGCCTGCCATAAATTCACCTTTCTTGACCAGTATGACATGCTGGCAAATCTTGAGGAGGGCGGAACCTTTCTGCTGACCACCGGCTTCAGCAGGGATGAGGTCTGGGATCATTTACCGGCACGGGTACAGCAGGATATCCTTACCAGAAACATCAGGTTTTACGTTATCGATGCACTCACTCTGGCCACGGCAATCGGTCTTGGTGCTCGAATTAATATGATTATGCAGACCGCTTTCTTCCTGATCTCCGATATCATCACCAGAGATGAGGCCATTTCGTCCATAAAGGCCGCCATTAAAAAGACCTATGGCAGGAAGGGTGACAAGGTGGTGAACATGAATTACGAGGCAGTGGATGCAGCGGTGAACAATATCGTTGAGGTGAATGTCCCTGATACGGTATCCGGTCATGAAATCCCACCCACTGTTCCGGATCATGCGCCTGACTTTGTCAAAGAGGTGACTGCCAGAATGATCGAGGGGAGGGGAGATACCATAAAGGTCTCACAGATGCCTGCAGATGGCACCTGGCCCACTGGCACCACCCAGTATGAAAAGCGCAACATTGCTGTTCAGGTTCCCCTGTGGGATGCGGAAAGCTGCATCCAGTGTGGTCAGTGCTCTCTTGTTTGTCCCCATGCCTCCATTCGTATGAAGATTGTCAATGAGGACGCCCTGGCTGCTGCTCCAGCCACAATGCAGTGTGCAGATGCCGTGGGCAAACAGTTCAAGGGAAGAAAATTTGTTCTCTCAGTATCCACTGAAGACTGTAACGGCTGCAGCCACTGTTTCTCAGTCTGTCCCGGGCGGAAAAAAGATGAGGATGGCAGGAAGACCGAAGAAAGAGCCCTTGCCATGCATGATAACAGCGAGGAAATCCGTCTGCGCGAGTCTGCGCATTATGCCTTTTTCCTTGACCTGCCTGAAGTTGATTTCAGGGAAGTAGTCCCTGGCACTGTCAAAGGCAGCCAGCTGCTGCGCCCTCTTTTTGAGTACCCTGGAGCCTGTGTCGGCTGCGGTGAAACACCATATATCAAACTTGCCACCCAGTTATTTGGTGACAGAATGATGATAGCCAATGCCACTGGATGTTCTTCCATTTATGGAGGAAACCTGCCCACCACCCCCTATTGCAGGAGAGAAGATGGTCGTGGCCCCATCTGGTCAAACTCGCTGTTTGAGGATAATGCGGAATTCGGTTACGGCATGCGTCAGACCGTAAACAAGATGGCCTCTCAGGCAGCTGAGCTCCTTGAGAAGGCTGTGACAGCAGGGGTGCTAGAGAAGACTGTAATGGATGCACTGCTGAACTCGCCGCAGACCACCCAGGTGGAGATCGAGCTGCAGCGGGAGCGGGTGGCGGATCTGAAGAAGAAACTGACTGACAGTGACTTCTCAAAGGCACGGCAGCTAATCCATGTTGCCGATAATCTGGTGAAGAGGTCGGTCTGGATCTTCGGTGGTGATGGCTGGGCCTATGACATTGGTTATGGCGGTCTGGATCATGTCCTGGCATCAGGTGAGAATGTCAATGTCCTGATCATGGATACCGAGGTCTATTCCAATACCGGTGGACAGATGTCCAAGTCTACTCCGCGTGCAGCGACAGCGCAGTTTGCAGCAGGAGGAAAACGAATGCCCAAGAAGGATATTGGGATGATCTTTGCCACCTACGGAAATGTGTATGTTGCAAAGGTGGCCCTTGGTGCCAATCCGGCCCAGGTGGTGAAGGCATTTAATGAGGCTGAAGCCTATGATGGACCTTCCCTTATTATTGCTTATTCCCACTGTATCAATCACGGGATTAATATGGCGCAGGGGCTTGAACAGCAGAAGAAGGCGGTTGATTGCGGCCACTGGCCCCTGTATCGCTACAACCCACTCCTTGAAGAAGACGGTAAGAATCCTCTGACCATTGATTCCAGAGCTCCGGCGTCTGCATTTGCAGATTATGCCATGAACGAAAACCGTTACCGTGCATTGAAAATAACCAATCCCGACATGTTTGACGAGTTGATGGCCATGGCTCAGAAGGATGTTGAAAAGAGCTGGAAATTCCTGGAAGGACGCTGCAGGGCTCTTGAGCCGAAGGAATAGACAAAGAGGTTTTATACAGGTAACGGGGCTGGAGACATCTGTGTTTTCGGCCCTGTTGCATTGCTATCCTGAATTCGTGAACGGCCTCCCCGCACTGTGTGAGGGGGGACAGAGTGAATAGAACAGAGACCGCTGTTTGTTGAAAACTATGTAAAAGCAGTGGGCGATGCTGTCTGCACCGGGTTTTACTCACGTGTTCAGGTTCCATAAAAACTGCAGTTGGAGATATGATGCATAAATTACTGACTGACGAGCCGGGAAAAAAGATGTTACTGCTCGGCAACGAAGCCATTGCCAGGGGGGCTGTTGAAGCCGGAGTGGCTTTGGCTGCGGCTTATCCGGGGACACCCTCTTCTGAGATTTCGTTGAATTTTTTTCAGATGGCCCGTGAGAGTGAGCTCTATTTTGAATACAGCGTAAATGAAAAGGTGTCTCTGGAAGTGGCAGCGGCAGCTGCCAATACCGGTCTGCGTTCCATGTGTGTAATGAAGCATGTGGGAATGAATGTTGCCGCAGATGCGTTGATGACCCTTGCCTATGTGGGTGTAAAAGGTGGACTGGTGATCCTGGTGGCTGATGACCCCTCGATGTTTTCGAGCCAGAATGAACAGGATAGTCGCTACTATGCGAAGCTTTCCGGCCTGGCAATGCTGGAGCCTTCCACCATTGAGGAGGCCAGGGAGATGACTGTTCAGGCATTTGAACTCTCGGAGGAACTGGAGGAACCGGTTCTTCTGAGAACCACAACCCGGATCAATCATTCCACCGCTGTTGTCACACTGGCTGCAATCACTCCTCCAAAGACCAAGGGGGAATTTGTCCGAAACCCCATGCGTTATGTAACCGTGCCTGCGGTGTCGCGCAGGCTGCATCAACGTCTGCTGGAAAATATTGGGAAAGCGGAGGATATTGCAAACCGGTCCCCTTTGAACATTGTGGAAGGCAGCGGAGACTGGGGAATTATCTGTAACGGCGTGAGCTATACCTATGTTGTCGATGCCGTACGTGATCTGGGGATTAAAGAACAGGTGACTGTTTTACGACTTGGCTTTTCTCATCCGCTTCCGGAACAGCTGGTGAATACCTTTCTCGACGGCTGTGACCATGTGCTCATTGTGGAGGAAGGTGAAGGGATTATTGAGGAAGGGGTAAAGGCGGTGGCCCAGGAAGCAGGAAAACTTCTGCCAATCGGCGGGAAAAGTGAAACCCTCTTCTCCCGCCTCGGGGAATATAATCCGGCTCTGGTGAGAGAAAAAATTGCCGCCTGGTTCATGGTGAAAGATACCGCAGGGCAGCTCCCTGCCGAGCAGGCAGGGGAGGATCTTCCGCCACGACCGCCAACGCTTTGTGCCGGTTGTTCACACCGGGCAAGCTTTTATGCAGTAAAGGAGGCGGCCCGGAATATGGATGTTGTGTATCCAACGGATATCGGCTGTTATACCCTTGGAATGCTGCCACCGCTTGGCATGGCCGACTTTTTAATCTGCATGGGCTCATCCACGGGAACGGCTGCAGGATTTTCAAAAGCCCTTGATAAGAAGGTGATAAGCTTTTGTGGAGATTCGACCTTTTTTCATTCTGCCATGGCAGGGCTGGTCAACGCGGTATTCAATAAACACAATTTCACCCTGATCATTCTTGATAACGGTACCACTGCAATGACAGGGCATCAGCCTCATCCCGGGGTTGATATGGAGAAGATGGGCCTGTCCGGTTTTGGCCGGATTGATATTGAAGAGGTGGTCAGGGCCCTGGGGGTTGGGTATCTCAATGTCATCAAGCCGTTCAAGCTGAAAAAAAGTATTGAGGTTCTGAAGGAGGCCTTTGCCTTTGAGGGAGTCTCGGTGGTTATTGCCCGGGAAATATGCACCCTTTATGGCAGGAGTCTGAAGATACCTGAGATGAAGGCTTTTTACGTCAGCAAGAGCTGTAAAAACCATAAGGACTGCATAGACCGATTGGGCTGTCCTGCGTTTTTTGTAGAAAAAGGAAGGGTGAACATAGATCCTGACCGCTGCACCGGCTGTGCACTGTGTGCCCAGGTCTGTCCGGAAAATGCCATCCGTCCCGTCACCGGAAAAAACAGTCCCATGGGAGGTGAAAAATGAATGTATTGAGATTAATGATCGTGGCCGTTGGCGGACAGGGGAATCTGCTGGCTGCCAGGGTGCTTGGTGAGGCCGCTCTTCTTGCGGACATTCCTTTCAGGATGAGTGAAATTCATGGTATGGCCCAGCGTGGCGGTGTGGTGGAGTCGGCAATGGTTTTCGGTGATGCGGAAAGCTCTCTTATCTCCGATGGAGAGACGGATATTCTGGCGGGGTTTGAGCCCCTTGAGACCCTGCGGGCACTGGGGAAGTGCAACGCCGAAACAGTGGTGATTACCAATTCCACGCCCCTGCCACCCTTTGCTGCGGCTGTGGGACAGTCTGCTTATCCCGACTCCAGGGCACT
>JAMOMO010000442.1 GCA_027067035.1 Desulfobulbaceae bacterium | reverse complement strand
GTTTGGAAATCATAGGGTTGTTGTTTCAGGGATTATTTGAAATAGACTAGCAACGAAAAGTGAAGATGGCAAATGAAATATGATGAATATGATTGATAGGCATTTGGGGTGAGCTGAAATTTGGATGAGACCATAGCAGGGGACGGCTTTGTTCATATGAGTGATGGATTGGTGATGTGATATTGTGTTCTTCCGATCAGTGGTGAGTGTTGGATTAATTATGGAAATCAATAGAATTAGTATGATATGCTGCTTGTTTCTCACTGTTCAGTGAGGAGGCTCTTTAAGTTGCTCTACATTTGCGGTGTTACATCCTTCTTTTATTAGTTTTTGAATACCACCCATCCTCAGCTGAACAATTCTCGGAAAGGAGCGGCCTTTTATCCGTTATCTTGGTATCTGTGGTCTATATGGCCGCAGCAGAGCCCCAGGGATTGGTTTATGGTGTCCCGGATAATGGACCCGGAATGGCTTCGGTTTAATCCAGAACAATATCCACTTCATGTATTCTTTTGTCACGGAAAAGGCGGCTGTTCGCAAACAGTCCCGGCAATATAACTGTTATGAAAGAGAACTATGGTGGGAGGAAGACCACAGCAAGTGATGGAACAGGGAATTATCCTGACCTGATCAGGCGTAAGACTGGTGATACCTGTGATGATGGTGGTTGCATCGAACGGAATACCTGAGTGTGTCGCCATCCATATTCAGGTTGTGATAACAGGTTGTGTCGATTGAATAGTCATTCTTTTCAATTCTGGTGATTTCAGGAGACGGCGCAGAATTCAGCTCTTGTTCAGGATATTCACAGGGCATTTCGGGTGTCCGGCTGGGATTGCTGCTTCAGGCTTCCGAAGGATTTTCTTCACGTATCCATTGAGGGAGTTCGGAGGGTAGTTGATGGCGGCTTGTCAGCCGGGAGAGGTATCAGGACGGAAAGGTATTCATTTTATTCCTTGCTTTACGGTTTGCATCAAGTAATTTGGGGGATTCTTTGTCATCCGGATAATGCCGGTTTATTGTTCGGATGGTACAGAGTGCGTATCTGCAGGAAGAGGGAGCCTGGGCAGTAGCCTCACTTTCCTGTCTGGCCCCGGGGGAATGGAGCAAAGGAATGGTTCGGAAATACACAAAAAAAAGGCCTTACCACAGTTGTACTGAGATAAGGCCTTCACAATAATGGTGCCGAAGAGAAGACTCGAACTTCCACGGGCATGCGCCCACTAGACCCTGAACCTAGCGCGTCTACCAATTCCGCCACTTCGGCAACGCTGGTAAATATGCTTGTCCTGAAAGCTTTTGTCAAGACTTTCTTCGTGGCAATGTAAAAAAGAACAACATGATTGTAGGAAATCATAAAAGAGCAAAATGAAAATATACAGAACACTGGAAGAGATAACGGAACCCTTTGCGAATGCCTGTGTGACCATAGGGAATTTTGATGGAGTTCATCTTGGTCACCAGCTGCTGTTCAGTGAAGTCGTCGGGCGCAGTAAGCGTTGCGGTGGAATCAGTGTGGCCATAACATTTGACCCACATCCGCTGCAGGTTTTGCGTCCTGAGGGGATAAAACTGATTTCCACCTGCGAACAGAAGATAGAACTCATTGAACATGCAGGTATTGATGTCCTGGTTATCATACCTTTTTCCATGAAAATGGCAGCCATTACAGCAGATGCATTTGTTGATGATATCCTGATCGGAACCATCGGGGTGAAGGAACTGGTGGTCGGTTACGATTATGCATTCGGCAAAGGGCGCACCGGAAACATCGAATTTTTACAAAAACAGGGCAAGGAAAAAGGCTTTTCTGTGACTGTGGTTGACGCTCTCCATAAAGACGGGATGCTGGTGAGCTCCACAAAGGTGCGTGAACTTGTTGCTGCCGGAAAGATGGCTTATGCAAGAAATCTCCTGGGAAGGTTTTATCAGATACGGGGGGAAGTGCAGCTGGGTCAGCAGCGTGGCGGCAAGGAAATCGGCTTTCCCACTGCAAATCTCAATATGGACCGGGAGGACCTGATCCCTAAAATGGGGGTTTATGTGTGTCAGGTTGTCTGCGCCGGTAAGTGTTATGGCGGTGTGCTGAACATTGGCGTCAATCCGACTTTTGGCGAAGAACGTCTGGTTGCGGAGACGCATATTTTTGATTTTGATCAGGATATCTACGGGAAACCGATAAAGGTAAATCTGCTGAGATTTCTGCGTTCGGAGAAGAAATTCTCAGGGATCAAGGAACTTGCCGCCCAGATCAGTGAGGATGTGAGTCAGGCAAAGACTGTTTTGAAGGAGCAGTACAGGGAATTGTCACTTTCCTGCAAAGAACATTTTAATCGCTGAGCGGACTTTTCGCTGCTGATCGGCTGAATTTTTCTCCTTGCATGTGAGCAGATGGTGTCTATAGTGTAGTCGCTCCGAATATGTAACACCGGGCCCGGTTCTGTTTGGATGTCTGGATATCGGATGTGTCGAATATATCATAAAATAAGTGAGTTAATAAAATATACTGAAATCTAGAGGGAAATCATGTCAGAAGAAAACAATACAGAGAATTTGACGGAAGATCTGCCGAAGGTCATCGCTGAGATGGAAAAGAAGTGTAAACAGGCGCCTGATAATGTGGTTGCCTTTCATCACCTTGGCCTGGTGTATATGAAGGCCGGAAGGATTGACGATGCCATTGAGTGCCTTGAGAAATGTATTGAGATTGATGAGCAGGCAAATCAGCCCATGATTAATCTTGGTGCGATCTATTTTGGCCAGGGGAATCTTGATAAGGCACAGGAACTCAATGAGATGGCTATCAGAGTGCAGCCGGATACCTCAGCCCAGGCACATGCCAACCTCGGTCTCATCTGGCAGCAGCGAAATGAGCTTGATAAGTCTATTGAATCGTATGAGCGTGCTATCCAGTATGATCCGAAACTTGCAACTGTCTGGATGAATCTCACCTCGGTACTTACCATGAAGGGAGAGGATGATCGTGCGCTGAAGGCGGCACGCAAGGCAACGGAGCTTGAGCCTGATTCGGCACTTGCCCAGAACAATCTTGCCGTGGCGCTCTTTTTCAGTGGAGATTATGCCAATGCGAAAAATCATGTGGCAAAAGCACAGGAGCTTGGCTACTCTGTTGATCCTAATTTTATTGCAGGTCTGGAAGAGAAGCTGGCTGGTTCATGAAGAAGCAAAAAATAACCACAGCCCCATGGTGCCCGTTTTGCGGCCAGAAAGTAGGGCGGGCAACGGATGCCATTGAGCGGAAGATGCAGGAGTTTCAGGTCGGACGTTGTCAGTGTGGTGCGGTTTATACCTGCGATCCCACAGGACACAATATCGGTTCCGCCATGGTGGAGGCCCTGGTCTTTGCCTGCAATGATAATTGGGATTTTGCCTGGGATCTGATGCCTGAGGATGATTATCTCACCGGAAGGGTAGAGGATTATGATGAGACCACTCACCAGGTCGTCAATACAAGAAATATTGATGGCAGGCCGGTGCGTGGCGTTCTTTATTTTGTCCGGCTCCATACTGAAATTGCAGAGATTTCAAAACGGGTAAAAGCCAAAAAAAAGGCCCTGGCAAGTGAGGGTATCGAGCCCGTTGCCGATTTCAGAGAGACTGTTCCGAAACCTGCTCCCGGACCACAGCTTGATCCGAAGAGAAAAAAGGTGAAGGTCAATAAAAAGCTTGTCCTTGAGGCACGGAACACGGGTGATATTGATACCCTTGTGTCCCTCTGTTATGATAACCGAAAAACCCTGCGACTGCTGCAGCGGCTGCTTTATGACGTCGATGAGGCGCGGCGCTGGGAAACGGCCTGGATCATTGGTCAGACCTGTTCGGTTATTGCAGATAAAATGCCAGGTCAGGTCTCTGAACTGATACATCGTCTCTTCGAGGCCTGCTCTGATTCAGCTGCTGCTCCCTGGGGAATGATTGAAACCCTTGGTGAGGTAATTGCCGGTCGACCTGATATCTTTGGTGCCTTCACCAGGCATCTGCTGAACTATATGGGGGATGAGTCTACCCAGGTACAGGTGGTGTGGGCTCTGTCAAAAATTGCTGAGAAGCGGCCTGATCTGATCCGTGAGACACCTTTTTTCAATCTGTTTCATTTTTTGAAACACCCCAAAGCCGCCATGCGGGGCCATGTGGTGCAGCTGCTTGGCAGGATCAGGGCGAATGAGGTGAGTATGCAGCTCATGGAGTTGAGTAATGATCAGGAGGAACTGATTATCTGGGAAGAGGGCAAGGCTGTTACGCACACGGTTTCCGAACTGGTGCAGGTTGCTTTGCAGCAGATCAGTGCCTCCTGATGCGGCTGCTGAAATCACAAAGAGAAGAGAGAATCTGTAGAAACCGTAACGGGCTGCAGTTGCCGTGCGGTGGCAGTAAAGGAGATGAATAGATGATTAGCAATATACAACCAATGGCCGATATACAGAAATCCGGCCGGAAAGAAGAAAAAAAACGTTCCTCCGATCCCGTTCAGGCCGAGTATGAAGATGGTCTGGAGTTTTTGAAGGACAAAGACCTCAGTCAGGCCGCGGTGGCGTTTCACAATGCACTACGGGGGTTTGAAGAGAAAAAACACCAGGACGGCATTGCCAATGCCTCAAACCAGCTGGGAAATGTCTGTCTGGAAAAGGGCGACTTTGCAAAAGCCAGAGAACACTATCAGCGTGCCTGGGATATCTGTGATCGTTTTGATGATCCCATGAGTCTTCTTGCGCTTTCGGTGCAGCTGGTGGTTGTCCATCGCGGGCTTGGTGAAAATGATAAAGCACTTGAGCTCTGTTTCGGGATGCTTGAGACCCATAACCTGAACAATAATCCCCAGGGAACAGTGACTGTTATGGAGACAATAGCTGATATCTATCTTTCTCAGGATGAGAAGCTGAAAGCAGCTGACACCTATAAGACGATAGCCTCCATCCACAGCAACTATAAACATAAAAATATTGCTGAGAAGTTCATGGCCCGTGCCAGGGAACTGGAAGCGGAAGCCTGAGTCACTGACCTCTTTGAAACGAAATGTTCACCGGAATAATAGAAGGTACTGGAAAACTGCTGGCAAAACGAAATGCTGGCGGTGGTCTGGCCTTTGATCTTGAAGCGGATTTTGATCTCACAAACCCTGTTGAAGGGGAGTCCATTGCCGTGAACGGGGTCTGCCTCACTGCCTATAATATCGAGGGCCGCCGTTTCACAGTTGATGTCTCTCCTGAAAGTCTGTCCCGTACCACCCTTGGGGCCCTCAATGTCGGTGGCCGGGTCAACATGGAGCGGGCTCTGCAGCTGACAGACCGTCTTGGAGGGCATATTGTTTCCGGTCATGTTGACTGTGTTGCAACGGTTCGGGATCGTCAGCCAAAAGGGGATTTTACCCTCTTTTCCTTTTCTTTTCCAAAGTCATTGAGCCGCTATGTTATTGAGAAGGGATCCATCACCATTAATGGCGTGAGTCTTACCGTAAATAGTTGTACAGTGGACAGCTTTGAGGTATCCATAATCCCTCATACTCTCCAGGTCACTACTCTTGGCTTGCTTGTACGGGGAACTAAGGTTAACATTGAAGTGGATATCATAGGGAAATATGTTGAAAAGATGCTTCTTCCCAGGGAATCAGGAGAAAAAGAATCTGCTGCCGGAAGTGGCATCAATCCCGGATTTCTTGCGGAAAACGGCTTCTTCTGAATGATGTCTTGAATAATAAGTATAGTAAAATTAAATAAATAGGTTGGTCGTTATGGCAGTTAGCTCAATTGAGGAAGTTGTAGAGGATATCAAGGCCGGTAAGATGGTCATACTCGTGGATGATGAGGATCGTGAGAATGAAGGCGATCT
>JAMOMO010000441.1 GCA_027067035.1 Desulfobulbaceae bacterium | reverse complement strand
CGGCGCACCCGGCTGATGATAGGAAAGGATAAGAAAGACGGTGGTCACAGCCCCCCAGCCCATACCGATGATCTTTGCGGTGGCCAGCCCTGTGATGAGCACAAGAAAGATATCCAGAAGTGTCCATCTGTTCAGCCATGTTGAGACGCTGTCGATACCGCTTGCAGTGATGATTTTCCAGCCTGGCGGCAGATTGAGTTCAATGGAGAGCTTCTGGAAGTTATGGGCCCAGCCCGATGCGGGGATGTTCAGAAACCCGTTATTGACTGTTGCCTTGAGCCGGGATTCAGCATGGATGTTCAGGCTGCCCTGTCTCACCTCAATCCCCGTATGGTCCGTTCCCTTGAGTCTGGTGATCAGCCTGGGAGTGCCGCCGGAATCGGCTCTGCCGAGCAGCATTGAAGGATCCACATTGAGCCGCCAGCCCCTGGTCATGGTGCCGCTGATGCTGTCGTATGCTGTCAGGCCGGCCCCGTTCTCATCGAGCCATAATCTGCGGTGCAGTTTCAGGCGGTTGGGTACGGGTTTGGGGTTTCCCCGATTCTTCTCGATGAGCCCCATGCTTTCATTTTTTTTGATGAGATAGGCGGGAAGGTTTTTCCACTTTTCCGGGAGTGAGGTACGGCTCGGATCAACGGGACTCACAGAGCTGACTTCGATCTGCCGCAGTTTCGGATCTGCTTCAAACACCCAGATCTCCTCTTCTGGCCAGGGACCGTCAATGCTTCCCATGGTCAGCTGTGCGGGAGAAAGAGAGTTGCTGTTTCGGAGGGTCATTCGTATCTGCCACTGCCCGGGACGTACCTGAAGCTGCAGTCTGTCGCTGCTGTCCAGGCGGACAGGAAGTGGCGATTGTATCTGCAGGGGAATAAAAGGAGCTCTGTTGCGCAGTCCCAGAGTGATCTGGCGTGGCGGCCCGGAAACGATGAGATTGATAAGAAGTTTTTGCGTCAGTGGAACACCATCGACGATCTTTCGGAAAACCTGCACGTTGAGACTCTCTTCACTGGCAGCTGCCTTCTTGTCCGTATGTCTGAACCAGAGTCTTCCCTGCCGGTCAAGCTGGATATTTGTTTTCTCTTTTTTGAACAGGGTGAGTTTGACAAGTCCTGTCTCCG
Source organism: Desulfobulbaceae bacterium (assembly GCA_027067035.1). Lineage (GTDB taxonomy): Bacteria > Desulfobacterota > Desulfobulbia > Desulfobulbales > Desulfocapsaceae > Desulfocapsa. The sequence continues at coordinate 4,750 of JAMOMO010000441.1, read as the reverse complement.
GAGGGATTGAGATATTTTCCGGGAGGGTTTTCCAGACAAAGCTGCCTGTTACAATGTGTCTTCCGGGTTCCAGCCAGACAGCTGGTTTCCCTTTGAATGTGCTCACCAGAAGAGCTTTGTTGCCGGATTTCACTGCAGTGGGCCAGAAGGGTGCATTTCCGGGCAGTGCAATCAGACTTCGTGTTTCAATGAGCCACTCCTGGCGGAATGTGGCTCCTTTGTCATCAACGCTGAGTTCAAGGCTCGACGGCCAGCTGCAGTACCTTTTACTGTTGTCGGTACCGTCCAGGCTGCAGAGTTTTTCTTCCTGTTCATAGAGTACCCATGGAATCCACTGCTGCAGCTCTTCGGGGATTCTGTTTTCTTTGGCACGGGCGATTCCCTGCAGACAGACGAGAAAGAGGAGCAGGCAGGAGGGGAGAAAAATCAGGAAGATTCCGGTGGGGCATCTGGAAGAACTGTGCATGAAGGTATCCCTGGTACTGGTTAGAGATCATTGAAGATACTATTGTTAGTATAGTGAGAAAAGGCGAACTTTGTCAAACAAACAGCAGGGCAGGGGGGTTCTTTTACTGAAACTGTTGACTTTTTGCCATATGACCGACACAATAGAAGGGACTGGTATTGGTTTTTTTTAATTATTTAACGCACTTTCTCCTTATGTTCTCAAAAGTTCGGACTATTTTAACCATTGATGATGAGAGTCTTATTCGGGATACCTTCCGCTTTTTTCTTGAAGATAGCGGCTATCGGGTGCTGGATGCCGAAAATGGCCGGAGAGGGCTTGAAATTATCAATGAGGAACAGCCTGATCTTGTACTCCTTGATCTGAGGATGCCGGATATTGATGGGATCACCGTTCTCAGGGAAGTGAATGCAAAGTATCCTCTGCTCCCTGTCATTGTGGTATCGGGGACGGGTGTTCCTGCAGACGCCGTTGAGGCCATGGAGGCGGGAGCATGGAGCTATCTTCTCAAACCCATTACTGATCTGAACAGTCTCGCCAGTGCCGTTGAAGATGCCCTGAAAAAGACGGGGAATTCCCCTGTGAGAGGCTGATCCTTTTGATCAGTAATAATATTATTTGCCAGCCGGATAGAGGATGTCGTGTACAATCCGGATGCCCTCAAGGATGCGCCTTGTGGGGCGGGAGACCAGCTGCTCGTCAACGAGAAAAACAGAACCCTCCCGTATGGCCCTGATTGCCTGAAATCCTGGCTCCTGCTCGATAATTTCCCTGGTGACGCGATTCATTCGTCCCTGCTGGGCGAGGAAAATATCGATATCTTCTGCGTGAGAAAGGATGCGCTCTTTTCCGTAGGCTGCAATATTACTGCCTTTTCTCGATTTTGCGTCAGTTGCAATATTTCTTCCCCCTGCCTGTTCCAGAACAAAGATGGCAATGGAGGTGGGTGAGAAGGTCTTCATCTTGGAATGAATGGATTCAAAGTAGACCAGGGGGCGGTCTTCCATGGCAATTGTTTGAATCTTTTTACGGTCTGCCTCCAGTTCTCCATTGAACTCCGCCACCATCTCCACGGCTGCATGCTCTCTCCCTGAGAGTCTGCCAAGGTACAGCCAGTAGTCCAGCATCTCTTCAATACTTCGCGGCTGCACTGATATAACTGTTATTCCCGCACCCTCTAACTGTTCAATGAGCTGAGGGGCTGCCCGGGCGACCATGGGGCGTATCAGGACCAGATCCGGTTGGGCGGCAATGAATTTTTCAGCATTGTCATGGTGGCTGAAGCGCTGTTTGCTGAGTATCTCAGGGGGGTAGGTGTCACTTGGGGAGATTCCTATGAGCTTCTCTGATGCTCCCAGTGCGGCAAGATTTTCGGTGTGGGCAGGGTAGAGAGAAATGATACGGTTGAAACCGTTGTTTTTTTCGGTTGCAACCGCTGAGACTGTCGCGGGGAACAGAGAATGAAGAAGGACGGTTAGGAGTATCAAGCGAAAGAACATAACGATATCACAGGTAGTTGTATTGGATTTGAGGGTGTCTGTCTTCTGTGGTGCAGTGAATTTCTGCATCCACTGAAAAGACGTCCCGGAGCAGTTGTGAGGTGAAGATGTTTTTGACGGGAGCATTGGCATAGATACGTCTCTCTTTGAGGACCAGACAGTCATCACAGAAGGCGGCAGCAAGGTTTAAATCATGGATTGCGGCGATGACGGTAAGCCCTTTTTCGCTGACCCGTCTGCGGATTACCTTCATAATTGCAATGGTATGCTGGATATCAAGGTTTGATGTCGCCTCGTCAAGGATCAGAACTTCGGTTTCCTGGGCCAGCGCCCGTGCCATTACTACCCGCTGCAGTTCGCCTCCGGAAAGCGCTATGACGGGTCGGTTCTGCAGGTGGCTGATATCCATGGTCTCCATGGCAGTATCAACTGCCTTAATGTCATGGGGCGCGGGGGAGGAGAAGCGTGGGATATGGGGATGCCTTCCCATGAGTACAACGTCACGTACCAGATATTCAAAGTCCATGCTGAAGTGCTGAGGTACCAGCGCGAGGCGGCAGGCAAGTTCCTGACGCGAGTAGTGGTCCAGTTGCTTCTTTTTGTAGGTGATACTTCCCGACAGGGGGGAAAGGGTCGCCATGAGCAGTTCCAGGAGGGTGGATTTTCCACTGCCGTTTGCGCCGATGAGTCCGTAAAATTTCCCGCGATGCAGTTCAAAGCTGATGTCTTCAAGGACCGGAGTACTGCGATAGGAGAAGCAGAGATCCTGTATTGAAAAGAGGCGTTCCCGGAGGGTCATGATGTCAGGGCCAGCTGTTTCTTGCGGAATATGTAGCAGAAGAACGGTCCGCCAATGAGTGAGGTCAGAACTCCGATGGGGATTTCCGATGGCAGCCAGGCACGTGTTATGGTGTCTGCTCCAAGAAGGAGGGTGGCCCCTCCTAAAAAACAGGCAGGAAGGAGAATCCGGTTATCCGGACCAAGGATCATGCGAAGGAGATGGGGGATGATGAGTCCCACAAAGCCGATGATACCGGAGACGGAGACGCAGATGGCAGTGATCAGGGACGCTGCCACAAGCAGGGTCTTCTTGACCCGGCTGCTGTCTACTCCGAGGGTGTTGGCCGTGCGTTCACCAAGGGCCATGATGTTGAGGTCCCTGGCAAAGTAAAGGGTGAAAAACAGCCCGGGAATCACCACCAGGGCAGTGGAGAGTACATCCACCCAGGTCCTGCCCACAAAACTTCCCATGAGCCAGAAGATGATGATGCTCACCTGTTCGTCTGCCAGATACTTGATAAAACCGATTCCTGCTGAGAGAATGGCAGCAATGATCACCCCTGAAAGGATGAGGGTATTGGAAGAGAGACGGTTGTCGGATGAGGCAAGGGAAAAGACCCCGACAAGGGTTGCCATGGCACCGATAAAGGCAAAGATGGGGATCGAGAGCCAGGCGGGAATCATTATGCCGAAGATACTGAGTATGATGGCAAGGGATGCTCCGAATGCGGCTCCTGAGGATATACCCAGGGTGTATGGATCGGCAAGGGGATTTAAGAGAATGGCCTGAAAGACTGCCCCGGCAACTGCCAGGCCGCCCCCGACAAGGGCTGCAGTGAGAATACGTGGCAGGCGTACTTCCATGACAACAAAGGGGAAGGTGGGATTGATTGCCTGTGCCTGCTCCCCGAGAAGTCTGGACCAGAGTATCTGGATGACTTCAGCGGGGGAAATTTTCAAAAATCCCATTCCGGTGGCCGCAATAATTGCGGCACAGAGGATGATACTCAGGAGGAAAAGACTAAGGAGTGGTTTTGTGGCGGTCATCTCGTACAATTGAATGGGGTGAGTCCACTTCAGAGACATGAACAGTAGCGGGGAATAATAGCGAGGATGGAACTTTTTGTCAATTGGCATATCCCGCGGCGGGTCCCGTTGGGCAGAGATGGAATACTGTGGAAAGCGTCCTGTTGTCTGCCGGGAAAAACCCGGCTGGGAGATGCTGAATTCAATGGAACCATGGAAATGAATTGACTTTTTCCGGTCTGTTTTGTATTTTTGAGCTTCTTTTTGTATCTGGTGAGTAACTCAATATAACTGATAAAAGAAGCTATATTCACCATCGACTCTCTGCTTTGGCAGAGGGTTCCGGATTCTGCTGCATGCCACGGAGCCGGGTTTGTGGTGCCGGAAGTGCAGCCGGGTGTCCGATACATCATAACATACCTCTATTTCTTCTAAAAAAATGAAAAAAATACTTCTTCTCCTGCTCATTGTTCTCCTCTGTGGCTGTTCTCCGGAAGACCCGAAAAAGGCTGAGAACACGGAATCGTCTGCAGCTGTGGAACAGGCACCCATGACCCACCCGGCGTTTCAGTCGATTCTTCCGGCCCAGGCCATGCGGCTCATTGGTGAGAATCCGGATCTTCTGATTATCGATGTGAGAACTGCCAGGGAGATAAGTCAATATGGGGCGCTGCCCAACTCGGTGAAAGGGGATATTGGTGCAATTGTCAAAAATGGCCTCTCCAGTCCCAAGGATCGACCGGTTCTTGTTGTCTGTGCAGTGGGGGGAAGGAGTTATGCCATTGGAAAGCTCCTGGTGAAAAAAGGATTCCGGCGGATATATAATCTCAGTGGCGGCATTGATCGCTGGAAACGGGATGGCTTTCCGGTGGTATATCCGGGGCGTTGATTGCGCTCCTTCGCTGTTCTCCGGGCTTGACCAGAGCTGTATGCGTTTTTATTGACTCGGCTCCTCCTTTGACTTGTCTTCGGGAAAGCT
>JAMOMO010000440.1 GCA_027067035.1 Desulfobulbaceae bacterium | reverse complement strand
GCCCGGTTCCGTCAGTACCGAAGCAGCAGAAACCCCCTGCGACCACTGGAATCAACAGATACCGGTTTAGGCAACAGTTTTTGCCAGTAGGTGGTGTACACCCCAAGATCGACGACAAGAACAACATTCCCCCTGTTTTCAGTGATAAACGATGACGCTTCATCCATGCTAAGCAGCCTCTGCGTATCACTGTCATCATGTTCCACGCCGTATGCAAGTTCTCCTGCGCTGGCAAGAAGATATATATCATCACGTTTGAGATACCAGCAGACTGCCTGCACCACGTTTGCCCCTGACAGGACATATGTATCAGGGCTGATATGGGCTCTGTTACGCAGTAAAAGTGCCTCCGGAGCCTTTCTGTTCAGGGTCATGGTGGGAATGGTAAACTGAAAACTGAACAGAAGCAGCCCGAAAGAGAGACCAAAGAGGAGTAATGTATTCTGATTTTCCCGGCTTCTATACGCACTGCTGAACAGTATCAGCATTCCACCCAGGGTAGCAACAAGGAGGAGCCACTTCCAGGAGCGGTTAAAAATCCAGAGGCGTTCAGGACCAAAAAGATGCAGGCCCGAAAGAGCTATAATTCCAAAAGCGATCAGCAGCATCAGCGTAACCAAAATCCACTGAAAATATCTGCTTTTCTTTCTGCCACTCTCCAGCCAGCAAAGTACTGTGTGGCCGAAAAGGATGGCCAGGGGGGGAAAACAGGGGAGAACATAGGTAAGCAGTTTTCCGCTTGATGCTGAAAAAAACAGAAACGGAAAGAGAAACCAGCAGCAGCAAAACAGAAGTAATCTTGCCTCTGCTCCACTCAAACGCCCTCTCTTCTGCCAGGCCCCGTGCACTGCGACCGGAAGCAGCAGGGTCCAGGGCATAAACATCACCGGCAGGGCCGTAAGGAAAAAGGTGAACGGCTCCGCATGCTGGGCAGTGTCAGAGAGGAAACGATGCACATGTTCGTACCAGAAAAAATAGTTCCAGAACTCAGGTTCCCGCTGATGGATGAGCAGGGCCCAGGGCAGGCTGATCAGCACTGCACCGGTAACGGGCAGAACCAGCATACGGAGAAGATCACGCCTGCGACGCTGCAGAAGAAGATATGGGGCTGCAGCAAGCACCGGAATGGCAAATGCCAGAAAACCCTTGGTCAGGAAGGCACAGCCCGCAAGGAGTCCGGCGGCAAAGAGCAGGCGCCGCTCCTTTGAAGAGCCGGACTCAGCTTCCGTGGCCAGAAAAAACAGTACCAGTGTGGCGGTGAGAAAGAGGCTGAGTGGCGTATCAAGAACCGCCAGACTGGCAATCCCCCTGACCACAGCTGTTGTGAGAAAGATAAACGCTGCCAGCCACGGAAGTTTACTGTTTCTGCCACAGACACTCATGCAGAGAAAAAATATGAGCAGTGCTGTGAGTCCCGTGGAGAGGGCCGAGGGAAGCCGGACGGCAAAATCATTCTCACCAAAAACTGTCAGAGACAGGGCACTCAGCCAGTAGCCCATGACCGGTTTCTCAAAATAGCGCATGCCGTTGAGACGGGGCACGACCCAGTCGCCACTGGCCACCATCTCCCTTGGTATCTCGGCATATCGGGTCTCATCAGGGATAAAAAGCGGATGCCCCTGGAGGGGAACAAGATACAAAACAGCAAAGAGTGCCAGCAGAAGTACTGTGGAAATTTTAGTTGTCACCTCTTATCCTTCCCGGTTTTTCTGGCAGGAGACCCATCCTTCCCGCCCCTGTATCTCAGATTGCAGCATTTCAGCTGCCGGATATGATGCACTGTCGTCTAACAGTTCTTTCAGGGTCAGGAATTGTATCCCTCTGCTTTCGGCCCTGCAGAGAAAATCCCGGAATAATTCACCGCAGCAGATCCCTTCTGCCTCTGCATGAATTGTCAGAACATTGAGCTGTTCACCATCAACTTGTGACAAAAGATAGTCGTTATAGTCAGCATCACTTATTCCGTTACGACCGATTACCTCATCATAGGTCGGCAAAGTCACCGGAATCTGCGGCTGTTTCAACTGCACACCATTTACCACGGGGAAAAAAATGGATTTTCCACGACAGTCGGAGCTGTAGGAAAACTGCAGTTTTTCTTTCTCCAGAAGAACAGTGTCGGTACAGCGCCAGCCGGGAACCGCAGAGCAGCCGACAGGCTCGCCGATGATCTGCTCCAGCATATCCTTTGCCCTCTTCAGTTCGACAAAAACGGTTCTCCCGGAAGACATTGATTCCACATTCATCTGCCAGCCATGATGATCCCAGGCGTGCAGCCCGATCTCATGGCCTGCAGCAGCCGTATCACGAATAATATCAGCACAGTGTCTGCCGATAACAGCACCGGGCCACAGGGTGCCGCGCAGCAGGATATCCATGCCATAGAGACTGATACCGTTACTGCGAAGCATCTTCATCAAGAAAGCAGGCCGCAGCAGGCGCCAGAGATGCCGCCCCATATTATCAGGCCCCACGGAAAAGAAAAACGTCGCCCTGATCTGATGCCGCTCCAGAAGGCGCAGCAGAGCCGGTACCCCTCTCTTTGTACCCCGCATGGTATCCACATCAATGCGTAAGCCGATCTTGGTCACTGCAGTACCCATTCTGTCAGCTACACCATCTCCTGCTGCAGGAAATAGTCGAGGGTCTCCTCCACGGACTGCTCCAGGGGGACGGTGGGATTCCAGCCAAGTATCTTCTTTGAAAGCCTGATGGATGGCCGCCGATGCTGGACATCTTCGTAGCCGGTACCGTAAAAGGCGCGGCTCTCCACCTTGCGCATCCCGGCAAGGGGAGGAAACTTATCACGCAGGGGATGTTTTTCAAATTTTTCCGTGAGCAGGGTTGCCAGCTCTTCGATGCTTGCCTCATTATCAGGATTCCCGATGTTGAAAATTCGACTGTCGCAGCAGTTATCTCTGTTTTCAATGATGCGGTAGAGACAGTCAATCCCGTCTTTGATATCAGTGAAACAGCGTTTCTGCCTTCCGCCATCCACAAGATTGATGGGGGTTCCCTCAACCAGATTCAGGATAAGCTGGGTGATCACTCTGGAGCTTCCAACCCGTGCCGCCTCGAGGTTGTCAAGACGCGGCCCCACCCAGTTAAAGGGACGAATAAGCGTGAATTTCAGCCCGGCAGTGGCGCCATAGGCCCAGATAACACGGTCAAGAAGCTGTTTGCTGCTGGAATATATCCAGCGCTGCTTACGAATGGGCCCCAGTACCAGACGGGACTGTTCTTCGTCAAACTCATCCTCTTCACACATACCGTAAACCTCGGAAGTGGACGGGAAGATGATCCGCTTCCCATATTTGGCACAATACCGGACAATGCGCAGGTTCTCCTCAAAATCCAGCTCAAAGACTTTAATGGGGTTACGAACATACTCGGCAGGGGTGGCGATGGCAACAAGGGGAAGGATGATATCACATTTCCGGACATGATACTCAATCCATTCCCGATGGATGGAAATATCCCCTTCACTGAAATGAAAACCGGGCCGCCCTATGAGACGACCAATGGAAGTCTTGCTGAGATCCATGGCATGCACCTCGTAACGACCGCTGTCCAGCAGCTTTTCACTGAGGTGATTACCGATAAAACCATCAGCACCAAGAATAAGTACATGTTTCTTTCGCGTCTGCTCACTGGTGACTGCTGCCTTTTTCCCAAAATGCATTCCGGCAGCAAGACTCAACTCTCGGCCCAGCTGCTCACCACTGACAAAAAGTCCGCCCTCCATCTGACCGGAGACGATTTCCACAGCCCCTTCAGCACAGTTTATCACCATGGGAACCTCGGAAAGAACTGTACCGGGTCTCTTTTCAGAATCACCTGCCACCGGACTCACCGCCCAGAACAGGGCCTTGCGGTTACCAAGATAACTGAAGGCACCGGGATAGGGCCGGGTCACCGCCCGTACCAGATTATGCACCTCCTCTGCAGTGCGGTTCCAGTCAATCTCTCCGTCTGCTGCCTTTCGCCCCCCGAAATAGCTGGCCAGAGAATGATCCTGCGGCATACGTTTCACTGTATCCGCAAGCAGTGCCGCCAGGGTATTATCCTGCCGAAGCAGCTCTGCAGCAGCACTGTTTAACTTATGGTGCAGAGAGATGGCTGTGTCATTATCACTGATGGTAAAGGCCTTCTGGGCCACGATATCACCGTAATCCGGCTGCGGAGTCATATAATGAAGACTGACCCCTGTCTCTTTTTCGCCATTCACCAGCACCCAGTTTGCAGGACAGCGGCCCCGATACTTTGGCAGCAGGGAACCGTGCAGGTTGAGACATCCCTTTGCGGGGATTTCCAGAATTTCCGGGCCCACCATGGATCGATAATAAAAGGAGAAGAGAATATCCGGCTGGAGCTGCCGTATCCGCTCAACCCAGAGGGGATGGTTGATGTCATCCGGTGCAAAAACCTGAAGATTGTTGGCCGCAGCAACTTCTGCAACCGATTCAAACCAGAGGTTTTCACCGGGATCATCCTGGTGGGTAAACACCGCCTGAATGTCAAATCCCTGTTCCAGCAGGGCGGTGATTCCGGTGCAGCCGATATTATGGTAGGCAAGAACTACTGTTTTCATACTGTTTCCTCTAAAGTTGACGGATTCTTTCCTGCGAGTCCGTCTTCTGATGTAGACCTCTTTTTCAGTGCTGAATATTCTGTTCTGCAGGCCCTTTGACAATTTCCTGAATAAAATATCGCGGCCTTGCCCGGACATCCTGATAAATGCGGCCGATATACTCGCCCAGCAGCCCAAGACCGATAAACTGTGCTCCCACAAAGACAAAGAGAACCGCAAAGAGAGTAAAGACTCCCTGGGCCGCCCAGTCAGCCCCCATGAAAACCCGCATGGCAAGGAGAAAGACCCCGAAGGCAATGCCGCTCATCGCAATGATGGTTCCTACAAAAGAGAGAAGGCGCAGGGGAAATGTGGACATGGAGGTGAGCAGGTCAAACTGCAGGGAAACGAGTTTGAAAAAGGAATACTTGGAATCTCCCCGGGTGCGGGCCTCGTGCATGACCGGGATCTCCCCGGTACTCCTTGCGAAACTGTTGGCCAGAATGGGGATAAAAGTCGAACGTTCCGGGCACTGCAGCATTGCCTCGACAATGGGGCGCCGGTAAGCCCTCAGCATGCAGCCATAATCATGCATCATGACTCCTGTTGCCCGGCGCACCATGGAGTTCACCAGACCTGATGAAAATTTCCTGAAAAAACTGTCCCGCCGGTTGGTACGGATGGTACCGACCACATCAACACCTTTTTCTATTTCTGCCAGGAGCTTAGGAATCTCCTCCGGCGGATTCTGCAGATCCGCATCGAGAGTAACGACAACATCACCGCAACTCTCGGCAAGCCCGGCAACCACAGCGGCATGCTGGCCGTAATTGCGGTTCAGGAGCACCCCAACCACCTGATCCGGGTTTTCCGAAGCAGCCCGGCTGATCATTGCTGTTGAATTGTCCCCGCTCCCGTCATCCACAAGAATAATCTCAAAACTACACCCGGTCTTCCGACAGACGCCAAGACAGCGCGAAATCAGTTCCTCAAGGTTTTCCTCTTCATTGAAGACCGGGATCACCAGCGAAAGATCTTTTATCTTTTCCATGGACTTCATCGAGCAAGTACCTCCTTGATGGCTGCAACAACATCGTCCACATCCGTACTGGACATGGCCGGAAAAAGAGGCAGCGAACAGATTCTGGCGGAATTCCACTCGGTGGCCGCAAGTGATCCTGCTGGCTGTTCAAAGGTGGTTTTATAATAGCGCTGCTCATGTACCGCGCGGAAATGGAGACCTGTTCCGATATTCCGGTTTTTCAGCCCATCCATGAAAGCATCACGGCTCATTCCCGCCTTTTCCGTGTCAA
>JAMOMO010000439.1 GCA_027067035.1 Desulfobulbaceae bacterium | reverse complement strand
TCATCATCCAGCTTTTGTCAAGTCACTGATTGCTGTAGAAGTCATTATTTTTTCTTTTTTCCTGCAGTCCGCGACAACTACTTTTTGTCACCGGATGATACAATAACCTTTGCTGCACGAAGCAGGCGGTCCTTATACTGATACCCTTTTTCAAACTCATTGAGCACATGGTTGGCGGGAACGGTGTCACTTGCCTCCATGGTCAAAGCCTCATGGTTCGTCGGGTCAAACGGTTCACCCACTGAATCAATGGGAGTGACCTCAAATTTCTTGAGTGCCGCAACAAGGCTTTTCAGGGTCAGCTTGACCCCCTCAAGGAGTGCAGCAAGGCCCTGCTCCGGATCAACCCCTTCAGCTTCACCCTGACTTATGGCACGTTCCAGATTATCCACTGTGGCCAGGATCTCACGAAAGATGGGTTCACCGGCATATTTCATTGCCGTGCTTTTTTCCCGCATCATCCGTTTTTTGTAATTCTCAAACTCCGCTGCTATGCGCAGTACCTTGTCTTTCTGCTCCGCAACTTCCGCCCTGGCCTTCTCCAGCTGCTTCTCAAGGCTCTCCTCTGAAGCACTCTCTTCAGCATCAGAAAGCTCTTCATCCATCAGCTCACTCTCTTCCAGAACATCTTCCTGTTTTTTTTCCTCGCTCACTCAATTCCTCCATATATATAAGCAAAAGCCCGGCCGATAATTGCCGGCCGCTTTTTCAGATCAGCCTGAACACTGCCCGAGTTCATATGGGCTGTGTTCATCCCTGCAACGCCATCAACAATAAGTAGCCCCATTTTCCTTGTCAAGTGGTCGCACTGCGTCTTTTTGCCTTTCATCTTGCAAAAAAACACAATATAGTAGCCGGTATTATTTCCGATTTTTTCTGCATGGAGAACAAACCCAATGGATTTTGAACCAAAATGGATAGCCTGGGAAATCACCAGACGCTGCAACCTGAAGTGTGTCCACTGCAGGTCCTCGTCAGAACTGGCAATTGAGGGGCACCCGGATTTTTCCTTTGACGAGGCCAAAAGGGTTCTCGACGACATCGCCGCCTACGCATCCCCGGTGATAGTGCTTTCGGGTGGAGAACCGCTGCTTCGTGCAGATGTTTTCGATATCGCCAGGTATGGCAATTCAAAAGGGCTGCGTATGTGTCTTGCCACCAACGGCACCCTGGTCACCCCTGAGATCTGCAGGGAGATTAAAGATGCCGGAATCAAGATGGTATCCTTGAGTCTTGATGGAGCAAAAGCCGAAACCCATGATAATTTCCGGAATCAGGAAGGTGCCTTTGACGGGACCATGAACGCCATCAAACTCTTTAACGAACATGGCATCCCCTTTCTCATCAACTCCTCTTTCACCGTGCGCAACAGAAAAGAGATCCCGGAAATATACAAGCTGGTCAAGGGTCTTGGGGCCACAGCCTGGTATATGTTCATGATTGTCCCCACAGGACGCGGCGAAGATATCATGGAAGAACTGATCCCCATTGATATCTATGACGAGATTCTGGAGTGGCACTACGAGATTGAAAAAAATGATGATGAGCTGCTCACCAGACCCACCTGCGCCCCTCACTACTACCGGATCGTGCGCCAGAAGGCCAAGGAAGAAAACAGCTCCTTTAAGCGCCGCAACCTGAAGTTCTCCACCGGAGGTTCCAAGGGCTGTCTTGCCGGTCAGCTTATCTGCCTCATTGACGTTGACCTTGATGTGCTGCCCTGCAGCTACTTCCCTAAATCTGCAGGAAACCTCTACAAACAGTCTTTTAAAGAGGTATGGGAAGACTCAAAGCTCTTTGCCGATATGCGGGACTTCAAGGGCTACAAGGATAACTGCGGATCGTGTGAATATGTGAACGTCTGCGGCGGATGCCGGGCCCGTGCCTATGCAATGACCGGTGACTATCTTGCACAGGAACCGTTCTGCAACTACATTCCACGCAGCATAAAAGAAAAAGAAAACAAATAGGACAGCCAACAAACAACCATTTACACCTGGGAGATATGGCACAGGCACTGTTTTACTGTTTCGGCATGAAATAAAAAAGCTGCTGAGCCATTTTATTACTTTATGAATGATACTTTTTTAAAGGCCTGCCGCGGCGAACAAACCGACTACACCCCCATCTGGATCATGCGCCAGGCGGGACGCTATCTGCCGGAATACCAGAAGGTACGCGGCAATGTCACCTTCCTTGAGCTCTGCAAAACACCTGAACTCTGTGTGGAAGTGACCCTGCAGCCCATTGATATCCTGAATGTGGATGCCGCCATCCTCTTCTCCGACATCCTTATTCCGCTGGAAGCCATGGGAACCCCCCTTGAATTTCATGAGGGCCGTGGCCCGGTCTTCCCCGAACCCATTAAAAACCAGGCTGACCTCGACCGGCTGATTGTTCCCGATCCTGAAGAACATACCGGCTTTGTCATGGAGACCATCAAGCTCCTGCGCAAGGAACTGCAGGTGCCCCTCATCGGTTTTTCTGGAGCACCATTTACCTGTGCCACCTATCTTATTGAAGGCGGCTCCTCCAAGGTCTTCTGGGAAACCAAGAAGATGATGTACACCGCGCCAGAGCTTTTCCATAACATGATGCGCAAGATCACCGACACCACCACCCTCTACCTGAAAGCCCAGGCAAAGGCTGGTGCCCAGGCCCTGCAGATCTTTGACTCATGGGCAGGTGTGCTGGCTCCCTGCGATTTTGAAACATTTGCCCTGCCCTATGTCAAAGAAATAATCCGTGATCTCAAGGACACCGGACTCCCCATCATCTATTTTGCCAACAACGGCGCCACCCTCCTTGAGCTGTCTGAATCATCAGGGGCCGATGTGCTCGGCCTTGACTGGCGCATCAATATCGGCGATGCCGCTAAACGGGTCGGCAACGTGGCTCTTCAGGGAAATCTTGACCCGTTTTCCCTGCTGCTGCCAAAGGATGAACTAAAAAAACGTATCGGCAGAATACTTGATGATGCCAGGGATGTGAAAGGTCATATTTTCAACCTTGGCCATGGCATCCACCAGTTCACACCTCCCGAGCAGGCCATTGCCGCCGTGGAATACGTACATGAGCTGAGCCGAAAATAAAAGCAGCACCCGTGTCAGTTCCATCACTCAACACCTGCTACTCGCTTATGGACGAGTACGCCATGCTTGACAATATCCGGGCCCACTCCATCATGGTGGCCCGGGTAACTCAGGTTCTTCTGCAAAAGCTTGCAGATTCTCCACAACAGTCCGCAGCACCCCCGCGGAAGCTCTCGCTTGCCGGTGCACTCCTCCATGATATTGCCAAGACGCCATGCCTGGAAAACCGCTGTGATCACGCCAAAAGGGGCAGAGATATCTGCCTGAGACTGGGCTATCCGGAAGTGGCCGAGGTTGTGCGGGAACATGTCATTCTCACTGAATTTTCAGCAGAACGCTATCAACAGGGTGTTTTTCTGGCCAAGGAAATCGTCTACTACGCCGACAAACGGGTCCGCCACGATGAAATCGTCTCCCTTGAAGAGCGTCTGGAGTATATCCTGGAGAATTATGGCAACAATGACCCTGAACGTCACAGGCTGATAAGGGAAAACTTCAGGAAATGCAGGGAGCTGGAGAATTTCCTCTTCTCTGTTCTCGGTATGACTCCGGACACAGTCCGCAGTGCGGTAAACGGCAGGGAACTGAGCGACTTCTAGAAAGAGAGAAACATCCGGGCGGCAAGAAGAATCAGCAAAACTCCGAAGATTCTGTCTATTATGGCGGCCCGGCTGCGCAGCACCCCCAGCACCTTCGACTGTGTCAGCACAAGGACCACCAGCAGATACCAGGCAGCATCAATAAAAGCCGCAGTAAAGGCCATGAGCATCTTTTCCGGGAGATGGGCACGGCTGGAAACAAACTGGCTGAAAAGAGCTGCAAAAAACAGGGCCAGTTTCGGGTTCAGAAAAGCCGTGAGAAAGCCCACCCGAAAACCGTGCCCCTGGTAGGAGAGGTCTGTTTCCGTCCGGGCAGCTTCCGCAAGCCCGGTATTTCCCCGCAGCGCCTTTATCCCGAGATAGGCCAGGAAAAAAGCTCCCAGCCACTGCACTGCCTGGAAGAGCATCGGGCTCCCCGTAACAAGTACCGCAAGACCTGCTGCGGTTGCAAAGGCATAGATGCCCACCCCGAAGCCATGGGCCACCGCAGTCTTTGCCCCTTCAGAGCGGCCTCCTGCAAGGGTGTTTTTCAGAACAACGGCCAGACTTGGTCCCGGCGACATGGCACCGAGAACACAGATGGATGCAAGGGACAGCCAGGCTGCAAAAGTCATGAACAGCCACCGCTTCCTCTGGGAAGAGAATGTGCCCCTGCCGCTATCCGGTACTCCATTATCATCCGCACAGACACCTGTTATTTCTTCTTCCTGAGTGCTTGCAGGACTTCCTCGGAAGCCAGTCCATCCACTTCAAGCCCGTTACGGATCTGAAACTCTCTGATACCCTTTCTGGTGTTACTGCCGATGCGGCCATCGATTCCACCATCATACAGTCCCTGCTGCTGCAGCAGCTCCTGGAACTCGAATTTTTCTTCCACGGAGAGCGCCCCCGCAGGTCTCGGCCATGGCTGCCGCATCCCATCTCTTCCTGCCAGCCTGTCAGAGAGCAGGGCCACAGCCAGTGCGTAAAAGTCAGAATTATTATAGCGTTTCAAGACAAAAAAGTTGTGCATCACAAGAAACCCTGGACCCTTATCCCCACCCAGCATCTTCAGTTCAGCCTTTTCGTCCAGGTGTCCAAATGCAGCCTTTCCGGGTCGAACAAAGCCCAGTTGCTGCCACTGGGCCAGGGTCTTGCTTTCACCTTCAAGGCGACCGCCCTGGCCGGGAACAAGCACCTCGTAGCCCCAGGGCATCCCTCTCTGCCACTTATTCTTATGAAGCAGGTTGGCAGCCGTTGCCAGGGCATCCGGTATGGAGTTCCAGATATCCCGGTGACCATCCCCATCCATATCCACGCCGTATGCAAGAAAGCTGGTGGGGATAAACTGGGTATGTCCCATGGCACCGGCCCATGATCCGGTTAACTGATCAAGACTCACATCACCTGCCTGGACTATTTCCAGTACAGCCAGCAGCTGGGAGCGGGCGAATTTCTGCCGCCGCGTGTCCGCATAGGCGAGGGTGGCAAGGGAGCGGGGTACATAATAGAGTCGTGATGTACGTAACAGAGCAGCACCATAACTGGTCTCCATGGACCAGATGGCAAGAATCACCTCCGATTCCACGCCGAACTTCTCTTCAATCCGTTGCAACAGGTCCTGGTAGACCTTTGCCAGTATCCTTCCTTCATCAACGGTTCTCGGGTTGACCCGGGCATCAAGATAATCCCATATTTCAGTGGTAAACTCCGGCTGAAACGCTGCTTTTTTGAGGATTTTTTCGTCAGGAGCAGTAATACCTGCAAAGGCACGCTCATAGGTGCTTCTCTGTATGCCCTTTTTTGCAGCCTCCCCATAAAATTCATCCAGAAATTCTGCAAATGACTGGTGGTCAACGGGTGCTGCCATTACCGTTGTGACAGATACATACAGGCAGAACCACAGGGATAACAGTGTTGAAATAAAAAAAGTATCTCTCTTTTTCATAAATTCCTTTATTGCTGTAAAACAGAGCGGTTACGACAAAAAAATCTTCAGTAAAAAATCATCAGGGAGCTGCATCACAGCAGCAGTGAGAGTTATTTTACTATAGCATGATTATATTGGCCATGCTAATGACCAGAAATGACTCTTTTTTTATCAGTTCCCCCGGAACAGCTTTTCTTTTCCCTGACGGGTTCGCCGAATCGGTGAACCTCGATGGCAGCGGAGTACAGGAAAAAAACGGACCGCTGATAAAAGAAACCAGGTACAATGAGGAAGCACAGTA
>JAMOMO010000438.1 GCA_027067035.1 Desulfobulbaceae bacterium | reverse complement strand
CCTCTGCCTTTTCCGGAGGAATGCCTGATTTCCCCGGATCATTGCCGATGTTTACCTGCAGCAGGATGTCAAGTGTCCTGTCCAGCCTTTCAAGGTGATTGTTGAGTGATCTTGCAAGCTTAAAGCGATCTACCGTCTCCACCATACTGAAGTGTTCTGCGGCCTGTTTTGCCTTGTTGCTCTGCACGTGGCCAATGAAGTGGATTTTTGCATCACGGGAGAGTTCGCCTCTTTTTTTGACAGCTTCCTGGATATAATTTTCTCCAAAGAGAAAGTGTCCCGCCTCCATCGCCTCCTGCATAGCGGCAATGGGCTGGCGTTTGGAAACTGCCACCAGTTTAATGTCGCGCGGATCCCTTCCGCAACTTCTTGCGGTCTTCAGAATGGAATCTTTGGTTTTTGCCAGATTGCTTGCAATGGACATTGGGATTTCAGGTGCTGACTGAATAGTTAAAGAGCTGCCCGGCGTTTTTACTTGTTTGCCTGGCAAGTTCCTCCATGCTGACATCTTTGAGCTCAGCTACTTTTTCTGCGGCATATAACAGGTATGCCGGTTCGTTACGTTTCCCTCTCCAGGGAACAGGGGCCAGAAAGGGCCCATCCGTTTCGAGGATGAGAGATTCAAGGGGGCTGGCTTTCACTACTTCCTGCAGGGTCTGCCCGTTTTTAAAGGTTACCACTCCGGGAATGGAGATGAGGAAACCCAGGTCAATTACTTTTTCTGCAAGTTTGATGTCCCCGGAAAAGCAGTGCATGACGCCGCGCTTAGGGAAGGGGCCCAGCTCCTGAAGTATGGCGATGGTATCTTCATGGGCATCTCTGTCGTGAATGATGACGGGGAGCTGAAGATCCTTTGCAAGCTGCAGTTGCTTTCTGAAGGCCTTCTTCTGGGTCTCCGGTTCAGAATAGTTTCTGGCGTAGTCCAGGCCGATTTCGCCATAGGCAACAATATATTCCCGGTTGTCTTCAATGAGACGTTCAAGGTTTTGCCAGGTGGACGAGTGTATATCGTTCACGTCATGGGGATGGATGCCCACGGTTGCCCTGAGCATGGGATAGGTTTTTGCGAGTTCGACTGCACGTCGTGAGCTCTTTTCATCAATGCCGATGGTGATGATTGATTGTACCCCATGGTGTCGTGCTCTTTCCAGTACGGCTTCCAGGTCTTCTTCGTAGCTGTCCATGTCAAGATGACAGTGGCTGTCTATGAAAAATACGTCACCTGTAAGGACTGGAATGGCTGCTTTGTCTTTTTTCATGGCTTGTTTTGTAGCAGATTCGCTTGACTCATGCAATGATGTAATTTTTGAGAAAATCATTCCGTTTGAAGATGAGTCGTTATATTATGAGTCATTGAATACAAGAGAATCCGTGTCAGGACTCCGGTGATGGAAAAAACGGGGTGATTTTGCTGATTTTCCTGTAAATCGCGGGCGGTATTTTTAAATACACTGTTCTGCGGCCCCGCTCAGCCGGCTGTCCCGCGTCCAAGATGTGGAAGGTACAGGCCGGGCTGCTGGTGATCGGCTAAGGTTTTTTTTACTTAAAAAAGGAAGTGGATACATATGGAATCACAACGGTTTAAAAGAAACGAACAGGCCAGGGGGCTCAAACCCGCTGATCTGGTATTGAAGAACTGTCGCTTGGTCGATGTTTTTTGTGGAAGGCTCATGGAGGCTGATATCGCAGTCAGTGGTGATACCATTGCCGGGGTGGGAGAGTACTCCGGAGAAGTTGAAATTGACTGTGGAGGCAGCATTGTGAGCCCGGGCTTTATGGAGGGGCATATTCACATTGAAAGCTCAATGCTCAGTCCCCGTCAGTTTGTGGACACTGTTCTGCCCCATGGAACCACCACCGTTATTTGTGATCCCCATGAAATTGCCAATGTTGCAGGGGTGCAGGGAGTAAAGTATCTCCTTGAGGAGAGTGAGGGCCTGGCATGCTCAATATTTGTTATGGCACCCTCCTGCGTTCCGGCCACCCATCTTGAAAATTCAGGGGCAGCTCTTTACTCCAGAGACCTTGTGGAACTGATGCGGCTTCCGCAGGTCATAGGTCTTGCGGAGATGATGAATTTTCCCGGAGTGTTGTTTCAGGATGAAGAAGTTGTGGCAAAACTCGATGCCGCCAGTAAGCTCGGCGTGCCGGTGGACGGGCATGCTCCCGGGCTTGGTGGTAAGGATCTTCAGGCCTATATCGGCAATGGAGTGATGTCGGATCATGAGTGCTCAACTGCTGCTGAAGCGCAGGAAAAGCTCTCCTCCGGGATGTATCTGTTTATCCGTGAAGGATCCACGGCCAGGAATCTTACAGCCCTGCTTCCCGTGGTAACAGAAAAGAACAGTCACAGGTGCCTTCTGGTGACGGATGACTGTCACCCTGATGAGCTGCTCAACGAGGGACACCTGGATCGGATTTTAAGAAAAGCTGTCAGGCAGGGACTGGATCCGCTGACGGCAATACAGATGGTAACAATCAATGTGGCATCATATTTTGGTCTTGCAGGGCGTGGTGCGATAGCTCCGGGGTATCGTGCGGACCTTGTCCTTTTTGATGATCTGAAAGATATTCGGGTCAAAAAGGTTTTTGCGGGTGGGCGGGAGCTTGCTTCGGGGGCCGGAGAAAAATCAGCCATCTCCGACGGGGTTGCCGGAAGATATCCAGAGGTGTTTGATTCTGTCAATGTCAAAACAGAAGATTTGTCTTTTGCAATACCTGCTCAAGGCAGAGTGGCCCGTGTGATTCGTGTGAAAAAAGATGAGTTGATAACCGATGCCGTGGAGCTTGAGATGACTGTGGTTGATGGCATGGCGGTGGCTGACCCCGGGCGTGACATTGTGAAACTTGCCGTTGTGGAGCGTCATCATGCAACCGGAAATGCGGGACTCGGGTTTGTTCAGGGGCTGGGGCTTCAACGGGGTGCTCTTGCGTCGACTGTGGGACATGATTCCCATAATATTACTGTGGTTGGAACCAGTGATTCCGACATGGAGTTTGTTGTGAAAACCATCATAGAGCAGGGCGGGGGGCTTGCCGCTGTCTGTGACGGTGAGGTGAGGGCCAGTCTTGTGCTTGATGTGGCGGGTCTGATGTCAACTGCAACTCCGGAGCTCCTTGCAGAAAACTTTTCACGGCTTCTTGGGGCGGCTTCCGATCTTGGGGTCGGGGTTGATGACCCCTATATGCTGATGAGTTTTATGGCCCTTCCTGTTATTCCCCATCTGAAGATGACTGATCTTGGTCTCGTTGATGTGGACCGCTTCAGCCTGGTGGATCTCTGGGTGTAAGTAAAAGGTGAAATTGGTATTTAATTTAGTAAATACAGACAGATAGGGAGGCGGCTGTGCCGGGATGAGGGGTGTTTTGCTATATCAGTATGATTTTTTTAGGAAAAATCAAAAAAACCGCTTCATATCAAAATGAATCTGTCGTATACTAACAAGCGATATGGTATGTCTACTATCTGATTTATTTAACGAAGAAAAGCTTTTCCAGGCTGGTGCTCTGGGTAAAGAAGCATTGTAATATTAATTGTATATGGCCTGTTAGTTAGGATGACAGGTTCAATGGTGTTGTCTCCCCTTGAGCTGTTGCCTGGCAAATAGTCGAGAAGAGTCGCTGGTAATGGCTCATAATTAAGGAAAGAGGTACTTGGCATGAATTATGGAATAGTCAGTCAAGAGCAGCTGGAGCAGATCGATACGATTTTATCCAGTAAGCTCATCAAACTTGGTGTCGACTGTGTCATCATTATTGATATGGCAGGGAACATTATTACTGCCAAAGATAATGGTGAAAGTAAGTATGATGTCTATTCGTTCGCAGCCCTTGCTGCAGGAAATTTTGCCACAGTGGATGCCATGGCCAAACTGGTCGGAGAGGCAGAATTTTCACTGCTCTTTCACAAAGGTCAGGATTCGAATATTCATTTCAGTAAGATAGATGATGAGTTGCTCCTTATATCCATGTTTGGAAAGGATATTTCTCTCGGATTTCTCCGGTTGAACGTGGTGGAAGCCATCGAGCAGATTCGCAAGGTCTGGGAAGGAACTAATGGCTGACGTATGTCTGTTGTCCTCTTTTTTACATAGTATACTCGTTTGATATTGGGGGTAAATCGTTGAGTTTTATCAACTTAAAAGAAAAGGTAGTTCAGGTTAAGATCGTTTATTACGGACCTGGAAGGTGTGGGAAAACCACCAACCTGGAATATGTGAACAGAAAGTTTCGTGATCAGATCCAGTCGGAAATGGTTAGTTTGAAAACACATGGTGACCGGACCCTGTTCTTTGATTTTCTCCCTTTTGACATGGGGCAGATCAAAGGATATGACATCAAAATTCAGCTTTATACCGTGCCGGGCCAGGTGAAGTATAACGCCACCAGAAAACTGGTTTTAAAAGGTGTTGATGGGGTTGTTTTTGTGGCGGATGCCATGGAAAAGCAGCGTGAAAAAAATATTCGATCGCTGAATCAGCTCCATGAGAATCTTCAGGCCTACAAAGAGTCGATCTTCAAGCTGCCCCTCGTTATCCAGTATAACAAGGTGGATTTGAAAGATCATGGTGTTCCCATTTTGCCCACTGCTGTTCTGCGTAAAGACCTGAACAGCCGACTGAAAGTACCTGATTTTGAAGCAAGTGCCATTACCGGATATAATGTAGCAGCAACCTTGAAAAAGATTATTTCATCAACGGTTGTTTCCATACAGAAAAAATTACTCTAGGGAAGAAACGGTGACACAGCAGAGCGGAAATCAATTTGATGATGATCTGACCGTTGGTTTGGATGATGAGGGATCTTTTTCTACGGATTCCGTTGATCTGTTTGAATTTACCGGTGATGAGGAATCCCCCATTGCACGGCTTAAGACAATCATCCTTTCAATTGACTGGGAGATTAACGATGACATCCTGCAGCAACTTGATGATGAACTTGTGGATCTCGGTGATATCTGGGCTGGAGATAAAGTCAAACAGATTTACATTCAGGGTCTGAACAAGATCGGAAGATATATCTACAAAGAAAAAGCCAATGCCCATCCCAATGCCATCAATCTTCTTATTACCTTTTACCATAATCTCGAAAAGATAGTAGCAGCCGGAGATTCAATGGATGAAGATGAGAAGAAGGAGTTGCTGCTTCAGGATGTGAAAAAGTTTGATCAACTGAAGGCTCATATCAGCAAATCGGAGAACGCTCCGGCGAGTCCTGCGTCCGGACCCGTTGCTGCTCTTTCCGACAGTGACGATCCCGTTGAGGAGCTCAAGTCCTTAAAGGCTCTGGTTCTTGGTATAGACTGGGAAATCAGTCAGGAGGGACTTCAGAAACTCAGTGATGAGGTGCGGCGGCTTGAAGGCGTCTTCAGCCAGAACAAGGCCAAGCTGATCCTTCTTCAGGGAATCGGGGCATTGAGTGCCTATATCAATAAGATGAGAAGTCAGTCCAATGGAAAAGTCTTCCCGTTGCTGCACTCATTTTATGAAGTTTTAGAAAAAATATCCGCAGAGGATCTCCCTGCCGATGAGGAAAAACAGCTGCTCTTTGCAGAGGTTGAAAAGTTCAATGCCTTTAAGGGTGAAATTGCTCAGGCCCAGTCTCAGCCGGCCGCACCTGCACCATCACAGGAAGCGCTAACTGATGACGCAGCAGTGGAACCGGTTGCCGCCGCCTCTGTTGTGGAAGAGGTGAGCGAGGTGTTTCCTGTTGATGAAGTTGAAGAAGAGCATAAGGTTGCCGCTGACGTTGATTCCAGATTGTCCTCTGTCTTTGGTGATGAGGAACTGGAAATTGATGAGGTTGCGGATAAGGATGCAGCGCTTGCAGGAGTAGATGTGGAGACCGAGGCGGATGATGATTCCGATGAGGAAGCTCTTCCCTATGAAGGTGGAACTGTTGCCCCGGCACTTGCAGAAGCCGATGAG
>JAMOMO010000437.1 GCA_027067035.1 Desulfobulbaceae bacterium | reverse complement strand
GAGGTGTGAGAATGAAATGGAGATGGAAATCTTTGATTGCTGTGTTAGCCCTGTTGGTGATGGCCTGCAATGCGCAGGCTGCCCCTTTGAAAATTGCCTACAGTGACTGGCCGGGATGGGTTGCCTGGGACATCGCAGAGCGGAAAGGTTATTTTGAGGCCCATGGGGTTGATGTTGATCTTGTATGGTTTGAATATATGGCCTCCATGGATGCCTTTGCAGCGGGTAAAGTGGATGCAGTCTGTGTTGCCAATGGCGACGCTCTTGTTCTGACCGCTACCGGGGCCAGAAACATCATGATCCTGGTCAATGATTATAGTGACGGCAATGATAAGATTGTCGCCGCCCCTGGGATACGCTCCATCAAGGAGTTGAAGGGCAAAAAAATCGGGGTCGAGCTTGGGCTTGT
This sequence comes from Desulfobulbaceae bacterium, assembly GCA_027067035.1. Taxonomy (GTDB): domain Bacteria; phylum Desulfobacterota; class Desulfobulbia; order Desulfobulbales; family Desulfocapsaceae; genus Desulfocapsa. Next base: position 5,555 of record JAMOMO010000437.1, on the reverse strand, counting down.
AAGTCATCTGCTGCTTATGAACGCCCTCAAAGAAAACGGCATGACTGATAAAGATGTAACCCTGGTCAATGTTCCAACCCATCAAACCGCTCAGGTCTTAGCATCCGGAGATGTGGATGCCATCGTCGCCTGGCAGCCGAATTCCGGTCAAGCTTTAAAATCCGTACAGGGTTCAACGGCCATATACACCAGCGCTGATGCCCCCGGCTTGATCTATGACACCCTGGCTGTCTCTTTTGACTCCCTCATGGAACGTCGCGAAGACTGGGAGAAGGTGGTGGCCGCCTGGTATGATGTTGTCGCCTATATGCAAGATCCCGCGAACCGTAGTGAGATGCTGGAAATCCTGTCCGCCCGTGTTTCACTGACCCCTGCAGAGTATGAACCGTTTTTGGAGGGAACCAGAATATTGTCACGCCCCGAGGCCCTGGAGGTCTTGCAGCCTGCTGACGGGTTTCACAGTATCTATGGCTCCAGTGACGTTGTGAACACTTTTTTTGTCGACAACAAGGTCTATGACACTCCGGTGAATGTGAAGAAAAGTATTGACCCCTCTTTTACTCGGAAAACGGCCGAATAAGAGACGACATGGCCTGGTTATCTATTCAGAAAAAGCTCTCCGGCAGAAAGAGAGCCCTGTTGATCCTGATTTCTTTTTTGCTGCCTCTGATTGTTTGGTCGACCATCAGTTATGTACCCTTTCTCTGGCATCCAATGATGGAGATCACCGGGGAGGGGGACAGCCTGTATCTTGAGAAGGGACAGCTGGTTAAGCGTAAGGTTTTTGACCAGGAGAACAAGAGGCTTGCTGCCGGTGGCAAGGATCAGATGACCGGGGTTCGTGCTAATCCAGTGTATCTGCCGCCGCCTCACAAGGTTTTTGTCGCCGCCTACACCTCGTTTAAGACCAAACCCAGGCGCCCGGGTGACCCATGGCTTCATCAGAGTCTGGCGCACAGTGTTAAAGTGGTGTTCTACGGTTTTCTCCTCTCGTCACTGTTTGGAGTTCCTCTGGGAATATTCTGCGGGGTTTTTGATTTTTTCTCCAAGCTGTTTGAGCCGTTTTTCGAGTTTTTCAGGTATATGCCGGCTCCTGTTTTTGGTGCCTTGGCCGTGGCTGTTCTGGGGATCAACGACAGTCCCAAAATTGCCATTATCTTTATCGGTACCTTTTTCCAGCAGGTGCTGGTAATTGCCAATACCACCCGGCAATTACCGCCTTCACTCCTGGAGGCGGCACAGACACTCGGGGCACGGGGGTGGACCCTGCTCAAAAAGGTGGTCTTGCCGGCCATTGCCCCCAGTGTTTTTTTGGACATGCGCATTCTGCTCGGCTGGGCCTGGACCTATCTCATCGTTGCCGAGGTTATCGGTACCAGTACAGGTATAACCTGGTTTATCAACCAGCAGGCCAAATATCGTATCTATGAAAATGTGTATGCGGCCATCCTCATGATTGGAATCATAGGTTTTGGAACAGACATGATATTGGCCTGGATTGGACGTAATCTCTTTGTATGGAACGGTGGCAAACGAAACGGATTGTTCCAATTCCTTGTCGAGCTCTTCTACGGTTCAAGGCATGAAACCTTTTCCTTTACCAGGACAAAATATTTTAACCATGAATACGATACCGCTCCCGAATTATAAAGAACAAAGCCCTGCAGTGGCCGATCGTTTCAGGCGTTTAAAAGAGCGCAGGGTGATTCTGGAGGCAGAGCGGGTCGGCAAGGTCTTTCCTGTTGAAAATGGGGAAATTCAGGCTTTAGCTGATGTCTCTTTTAAGGCTTACCGACGCGAGTTTCTCTCCGTTATCGGCCCTTCAGGCTGCGGCAAGTCAACCCTTATCAGGATTCTTGCCGGCCTGGAGAGTGCCACTGCAGGTAACGTTCTCCTTGATGGGCAGAAGGTTGAAAAACCCGGTCCGGAGCGGGGTATGGTATTTCAGGGATATACTCTCTTCCCCTGGCTGACGGTGAAGAAAAACGTGATGTTCGGGCTGGAGGTGGCTGGAAAAGGGCAGGCCGAGCCGGAGGCCTTGCAGTGGATTGAAATGGTGGGGCTTGAGGAGTTCGTTAACCACTATCCAGATCAACTGTCCGGTGGAATGAAACAGCGGGTAGCCATTGCTCGGGCTCTGGCAAATCGGCCCCGGGTGCTGTTGATGGACGAACCATTTGGTGCACTTGATGCCCAGACCCGGGCAAGGATGCAGTCCTATCTGATGCAGATTTGGCGTAATGTAGATATTACCATTATCTTTATTACCCATGACCTTGATGAAGCCGTTTATCTTTCAGACCGTATCCTGGTGTTGGATGCCAATCCTGGAACAGTACGGGAGATGATAGAGGTTCCGGTACCACAACCGCGTTCTCCAAAGCAGCATCTCAGTCCGGAGTTTCTGGCAACCAAAGCCCATATCGAAAGCCTCATCCATCCGCAGCATGAAAAAGAAGATGATTTGCCGATCATTCGTCTTACCCAGGTGAATGATGATGTTTTCTAAGCAACTCATGGCCGGGGGCAAACAGGATACTTCTGATACGGAGCATAAACTGCGGCAAGACAAGGTGCACCGGATCAGTGTTTCACTGCCAAAGAGCCTGACAGTGAAACTAGATGAGATCGTTGCGGAAGGCCACTACCGAAACCGCAGTCAGGCCATAACCCAGATGGTGCGGAACAATCTTCTGGATCAGCAGTATCTGCGCCGGGGGAGTCAGGTGATGGCCGGAACGGTGACCCTGGTCTACGATGAATCCAGGCCACGGCTCAGGGAGCGATTGATTCATATCCAGCGCAGCCACATCGACACGGTGATATCATCCTTAAATGTACTGTTGGAAAACCAGCATTCCCTGGAGGTGCTGCAGGTGCAGGGGCCGGTGGACACCTTAAATGCAATCGTGCAACAAATTAAGGCGTGCAAGGGGGTTGAGAGCTGTAAACTGGCCCTGACCACGATCATCATGCCGCCCATACATAAAAAGGAAGACGAGGAACATGGAGAGTACTGAGACCGGGAAAATATTGTTTGAAACGGAGATTGCAGGGGGCTGGAGCTGGTCCCACATCATCAAGCGCGGTACCTCGATACGGCTGACTGATCTGGAAGGAGGGGCAAATGTTTCCGCCCTTTTCTATAACGCGGCCAACGTCACTGAGCGCTACAACATGGGGGATACTCTGAAGATTCAGCATATTTCCTTTCTCTGTAAAGATCGATGCATCTATTCGGATATGGGGCGTATTCTCATGTCTTTTGTTGCTGACTCCTGCGGCTGGCACGATGTGATCTGCGGGGTTTCCAATGCGGAGATGATAGCACATCGTTTCGGGCAGCAGAGTTACCAGGATTTCCAGAATGCTTTTTATCGTAACGGAGCTGATTCACTGCTTGTGGAACTCGCCAAATACGGCATGGACCAGAGGGATTTTACCGAGGTGGTAAATTTTTTCAGCAAAGTTGCCGTGGATGCAGAGGGAAGGCTTTCCTTTGTGGAGGGTTTTTCCCGGCCGGGTTCATTTGTTGAGCTGCGGGCGGAGATGGATACCCTCCTTATTCTCGATACCGGTATGCATCCATTAAACCCTTCCCCGACATATCTGGTCAAACCCATACAGGTTCTGGTGACCAAGTCTTCACCCTCGGATCCCCGTGACTCCTGTCGTACATTCTGTCCGGAAAATGAACGAGGCTTTATCAATACCGAGCGTTATCACCTCTAATAAGGAGTAAAAAAATGAAACCGAAACTGCAGGAAAGCAACCGGGTTCTTCAAGATGCCTCTTATACTCGGGAAATTGCGGCCGGCAGCGGCTGGATGCATGTGTTGCGCAAGGGGCGGATTCTTCGTATCACCGATCTGCATGGCAATCAAGCCGTGGACACGATCTTCTTTAACGCAGGCAAGACCTCAGAACGCTATAATGCCAACAACACCATGCGCGAACAGGGGAATGTTTATATCTCTACAGGTACCAGGATTCGTTCAAACGAAAACAATGTATTGCTCACAGTGGTGGCGGATACCTGTGGGCGACATGATACTCTGGGGAGTGCCTGCTCCTGTGAAAGCAATACGGCTCGTTATGGCCTGGGTAAGCGTTACATGCATGCTTGTCGTGACATTTTCTTACAGTGTCTTCTCGATTGGGGACAGGGGATGGATAAACGGGATCAGGTCTGCAATATTAATTTTTTCATGAATGTTCCAGTTACACCTGAAGGGGGATCCACTTTTGCAGATGGACTCTCGCAACCATTGAAATATGTGGAACTCCGGGCAGAGATGGATGTTATCGTTTTGGTTGCCAACTGTCCGCAGCTCAACAACCCCTGTAACGCCTATCATCCCACCCAGGTTGGGGTGGCCATCTGGGACGAGAAATAAAAAAGGTTTGATATATGTTTACCAAGGTTCTTGTTGCAAACAGAGGTGAGATCGCCTGCAGGATCATTCGTACCCTTCAGGAAATGGGTGTGGTGGCGGTGGCGGTCTTTTCGGAGGCGGATAGTCATGCCAAGCACGTCCTTACGGCCGATGAGGCGTATCTGATTGGTCCGCCTGCAGCGGCTGAGAGCTATCTTGATCAGAAGCGAATTCTTGCCCTGGCCCGGGAATGCGGAGCCGAGGCAATTCATCCCGGCTATGGTTTCTTAAGTGAAAATGCGGAATTCTGTAAGCAGTGTGAGGCTGCCGGAATTCGCTTCATCGGCCCCACCGCAGAGCAGATGCGTGATTTCGGCCTCAAACACCGGGCCCGGGAGCTTGCGGCCCGGTATAAGGTCCCGCTGCTGCCGGGTTCAGCCCTCCTTCACTCGGCGGGAGAGGCTCTGGAGGAGGCCGGCCGAATCGGCTACCCCGTAATGCTGAAGAGCAGCGCCGGCGGTGGCGGCATTGGAATGGAAATCTGTTTTTCCGGAAGAGACGTTCGGGAGGTTTATGAACGAATTAAACGGTTGAGTGAAAATAACTTCAATGATACCGGTATATTCGTGGAAAAGTATATCCGCAATGCCCGGCATGTCGAAGTCCAGGTCTTTGGTGATGGCGAGGGTGGAGCCCTTATCCTCGGTGACCGGGATTGTTCCGTGCAGCGCCGTAATCAGAAAGTTGTTGAAGAGAGTCCTGCCCCAAACGTGAGCGAGGCAATGCGTACTGCATTGCACAAAGCGGCGCAGGATCTGGTTGAAGGTGTAGGCTATCGATCAGCTGGAACGGTTGAGTTTGTGTATGATACGGAGGAGGAACAGTTTTATTTCCTTGAGGTCAATACCAGGCTGCAGGTCGAGCACTGTGTCACTGAGATGGTTTTTGATATCGACCTTGTTCAATGGATGATTCAATTGGCAGCCGGAGAATTGCCGCCTCTTGAGTCCTTTTCCCTGGCTCCTGCAGGGGCGGCAATTGAAGTGCGGATCTATGCCGAAGATCCGGGGAAGAACTACCAGCCGAGTACAGGGCTGCTCACCAATGTACGATTCCCCGAGGATGTCCGCATTGAGAGTTGGGTGCGCTCCGGAAGCGAGGTGAGTGCCTACTATGACC
>JAMOMO010000436.1 GCA_027067035.1 Desulfobulbaceae bacterium | reverse complement strand
CGATTTTTCCTATGGCTGAGCGAAGGCTGGTCTGGGCGAGCTGGGCTGCTGCAAAGTGAAAATTATCAATACCGTAGGCCGATTTTTTTGTATCAATGACCTGGATGTACAGTATACCGTCAACCTCCAGAGTAACGTTGTCTGCTGTGATACAGGTCTGGGCGGCAATATCAATGGGTTCTTCCTTGAGGCTTCGTTTGTAGGCAACCCGGTCGATGAACGGGATAAGGATGTGAAAACCGGCCTGGAGGGTATTACGGTATTTCCCCAGCCGCTCCACCACAAATTCCATGCGCTGGGGAACTACAACTGCTGTTTTGATTAAGATTACAACCATGAGTCCAATGAGAATACCAAGGGCTATGAGTGTTTCCATGCAATACTCCTGGGTTGAGATTGCTGAGCCGGGGAAAAAGAGGGCTCAGCTTATTTTTTTCACTGAGATGAGAAGACCGTCCTGTTTGACAATTTCGACGATTTCTCCAGCAGCGATCTGCTCACCGGCTTCGGCGCGCCAGACGGTTCCGGCAAATTTTATCTGTCCTTCAGCCGGAGGAATTATGGCAATGGTCACTTCACACTTTTCTCCGCCATCCGCCATGATGGAGTCGCTGCTCTCATTAACTGCAGTTCCCATAAAGACTTTTCTGACGATGGTTCGAAGACCAAAGAGGGAAATAAGTGATGCGACCAGAAAGATGCCAAGCTGAACGTTGAGGGTTAGCGGAAAGAGGTAGCATGCAAGGGCTGTGATCCATGCTGCAACACCGAAGAAGAAGAGAATAAAGCCGGGTACTGCCATCTCCATGACAAAGAGAAGTCCCCCCATGGTGAGCCATAGCAGGGCGGGGTTGGTGAGTTCCATCATAGATCAGGTTTCCTTTGAGTGAGGGTGGAATTCAGAACTGTTTCTTCAGCTCATTGTATGGGATAGGACTGAAACAGTCAATCCGGAGTGTACAGAAGAGGAGTATTCAGTTGCGTTTCCCGGTGTTTTCTGGGAAGGTAAACGGGAGTAACTCCTGTGATGAGCAGTTATAATAGCCACCTGTGGAATAAAAAAATGAATAACGCACTGAAACCGCCTTCCAAAGAACCCTCCATTCGTCTGGTTATGCTGCCCAAATACACCAATCCGGATGGTGATATCTTTGGAGGCATGATTCTCTCTCTTATTGATGAAGCTGCAGCAGTTGAAGCGCAGCGGCAGGCTCCACACCGTTTTGTGACGGTGAGCATGGATTCCATTCAATTTCATCGTCCGGTTCAGGTCGGAGATATTGTCAGTCTCTGGTGTCAGGCAGTCTCAGTGGGCAGGAGTTCCATTGAGATCCACATTGATGTGCTGGCAAACCCGCGTCGCAGTGATGAAGAGTACAAAGTGACCGAGGCCAGCGTGACCATGGTGGCCATCAATGAGGAGCGAAAGGCCATTCCGGTTTTTGGAGACTAGCTATCCGGCCTCACTCCTTCGGTGCCGTTCCAGACAGTGATTCTGTATCTTCCGGCCCGCCTGCTTCAAAGGTGTAGAAAATATCAGCAGCATTGCCGTTTGCAGCGGTTGTGGTCTGGATATAGATCTTCTGGTTGAGTCTGTATCGTGTCACAAATTCCGAATCCCCTGTCTTTACATCGGTTCCAACGGAAACAGAGAGCTTGTTGTTGATCTGTCGACCTATGGAGAGTTTAGCGCCATTGGCGGCATCCCCCGGGCCTGCTCCGGTGAGAAGATATGAGATGACCTGGCTCTCTGACATGGGTGGTGTGGAGAAGGTGGTGATTCTTGGCTTTCTGGCGGGGCCGATGGCATTGATACCGGCCACTATATTGCCCACGTTCCGAGTTGCCCTGAGGTTGATCCCGGGTTGGGTCAATGGCCCGCCGGGAAAGGAGATCACTCCTGTCTCAATATCAAGATCCTGGCCATAGGCACGAAAGCTTCCCTGATTGATATAAAAGGCTCCACTGCCCGTCATCTGTTCATCCGGCTCAGCCAGAATGTGTAATTGTCCGCTGATAAAGGCATTCAGTCCGAATCCGGCAAAATGGACATTGTTCCCCAGATGCACCGTGAGGTCGCTGCGCAGGGGAAGAGAGGTGTCCTCTTCATTCTGCTGCTGGATAATGACAACATCAGGAGAACTGGTCTGGCTGCCCTTCGGGAGCTCACGCAGCAGGATATCGGCTTTTGGAATGGAGGCTTCACCGGTGACACTCAGCAGTCCCTTTTCTCTTTTGAGCAGCAGGTCTGAGGAGAGAAAAACCCGTATCTCCGGCAGATTTATCAGACGGAAATTATTTCCCGTTACAGAGAGCTGCAGGGGCCATTTGCTTGCAGCATCAGGGATGGCCGTGCCGTCAAGTTTCAGAAACCCGCCTGGCGATTTCAACTCTCCGGCAAAGCTGATCGCTGTGGTGTCAGCCAGGAGCATAAAGCTGCTATCCCTGAGGTCCAGTCCTGCTGCCGGAATAAAAACATGGGGAATATCAATTGTTCCCTTACCCTTTATTTCCGGTTTGTTGAGCTTGCCGTTGATATCCAGGTTGACTGCCACGGCAGCATTGAGTTCCTGTACAGCAGGGACAAGTGCTTCAATAATCTCAAATTCCTTTGCATCAATGTCTATGTTGCCATCCAGTCGGGCTGCTCTGTTCAGCTCCAGGCCGGTCAGTATGTCAGGGGATGTGAGCGTCCCGGTGACCCTGTTTGCGTCCACGCTGATACGAAAGTCGCTCTCAAGTGCCGCATCCTGGATGTGAATATTCACCCGGGCCCCTTCGTGGGGCAGCTGACCTTTTCTTTCACTGCTGAGGTATGCAATGTTCCCGGGGCTGATTTCCGCCTGTATCGCGGCGTTGATACTATCTGTGATACTGATGCTGGCGTCTGCAGAAAGAGCACCGGAGAGTGTTGTGAGGGATTCGGGAAACCATGGCGAAAGGAGGTTCAGTGAGAGCTTGTCCAGATGGATGGTACTGTCTGTATGCTGAGTGTCTCCATCCCAGGAGGCAGCTGCACAGAGTACGGATTCTTCCTGTCTGAGACAGGTTGAGCTGATCTCAACGCTGGAACGGCCTGCGGTGAGATCTGCTGTGTCCTGCAGCCTCCAGGGACCCAGCTCCGTTGACAAGAGTTGCAGTTCAGTGACAGCCCCCTGCCACAGCTCATCGCGGTATCCGCCGGTGAGGCCGAGACTGATGTCGGCTGGAGGCAGTGCCGCATGGATGGCTATGCTGTGTTCTTTTCGGGTCCCTGAGGCGTTCAGCTCAACGGTCTTTACGCTGCCTGCTTCCGCTTTCAGTCTGTCTGCACGGATGTCAAGGGTGAATGGTGTCTTCCAGCTCAGATCAAGATCGGCCGCGGCATGAATCTCATCAAGGGTCGTCTCCTGGAAGGCAAGTCCGGAGCCTGTTAACTGAAGATTGATCCGGGGATTTTGCATCTCTCCAAGAATGGTGCCGCTGCTGTGGAACTGCCCGGCAGCTTCGGGGAGGAGATCTGCAATATCACTGATATCCACGGTCCATTTCAGCCGGGAAGAGTTGCCTAGTGTTCCGTTCACAGAGACGCTGGAATTTCCTGATGAAAGAGTAAGCCTGCTGATGGCTATATCATCGGCCTGTATCCTGATATCTCCCTTTCCGGTAACGGGAAGCTCGCGGAGCTTGCCCTGGAGCTTTTCTATGGAGATTTCCGTTGTCAGGCCCGGCTCTTTCATGTCTCCTGATGAGCGGAGCTGCCAGGCCAGATTTCCTGGCCATTTCGGATAGCGTAATCCAGGGTTTATGTTCTTCCCGGTACTCTTCAGATGCCAGCTGAGCTGCGGCGCCCACTGAATGTTTCCTGTCACAGTGGCCGTGCCACCGAGAAGCTCTGTCTGCAGGGTGAGAGGGCTGAGGCCGTCTTTGTTGCCGTCAGCGTCGAGTTGAATGACAGTATCCGGAAGAGTGCTTCCTGCCAGCACTGCATCTCTGATTGCAAGATGATAGCTGTCAGGGGTTCCGCTGAGGTTGAGTTGTCCCCGGGCACTGCTGTAATCGGCTGTCCCGCTTAATGGCCACCGCAGTTTCCGCCATCGCAGACTCAGGTCCATCCGCTCATTTTTGTGAATGCTGCCTGACAGATCAATGCCGGCTCCGGAGCCGTCGGCCTGGTCGATCTTCAGATGTCTGACGGTGATTGCCATGGGATCAAATTGAGCTGCCATCTCAAGGTCTGCGTGGCTGTTGAGAGCACTGTTCCGATCGTCTTGCAAATTCAGCGATGCCGTTGCCGCGAGCTGCTGCAGGTCGCCGCTGCACTCCAGCTGTCCGGAGAGATTTCCCTGTATATCCGGGCTGAATTGTCCCGGATGCAGGGTGTTGATATCAAGGGAGAGCGTATAGCTCATCCCGTCAAGGAGGTCCCTGATATCTCCGTCCAGCACTGCCTGTATGTCTCCAGTTACCGTCTCTTGTATTGTGAGCTCGTGTATGTCGCCACTATAGTGACCCTGAATAGTGAGCGCGGGCAGTTCGGCACCCCTGCTGCTCACCGTTGTTGCAAACTTCATGGGATAGCTTCCGTAGGGGCTGACTGTTCCGGATGCCAGAATTTCTGCATCAGGGACTGTTATCTTCAGTTTCTGCAGGACGATATCGTGGTCCCAGCGAAGGGCAAGATCCGCGCTGTTGAGGAGAAAGGCCGGTTCCTCTGTTGCAGAGAGTAGCTTCATTGTACGGATACCCAGCTGCTCAACAGTGATTCTGAGGGGCAGGTCGATCTCCGGCAGGGTCAGCGGATCCTTGCTGTCAGCGGCTTGTGGCTCAGCTTTCAGGGGCTGAGTGTAAGTGATTGTATCTGCACTGAGTTCCAGAATGTGAAGGTGAAGACGAAACAGATCACTGCTTTTCCAGTCCAGGACAAGCTTATTGATACTGGTGGTTCCGGCTTCCGGACTCCTGAAGAGAATATCATGCAGCTCCAGGCGGTCCAGGAGTGTTCCCCGGGAGGCGCCGATGTGGAGCCTGCCGTCAAGGAGTCCGGGGATGCGGTTTACGAGAAAGGATGTGCCGCTCTCTGTACCTGCCAGATAGAAGAAGCCGCCTCCAAGGAGCAGCAGCAGGGACGTGAGGGCAAATGTTATACGCAGAGACCACTTTTTCACAGGGTTGCTCCAAAACCGACATGGATTCGCCAGTCATCAGGTTGCGGCTGTTCACTCACCGGATAGGCGACATCAAGGCGAAGTGAGCCAAATGGCGCCAGCCATCGAAACCCCACTCCCGCCCCTATATATACTTTGTCCAGGGTGTCATTATAGGCATTGCCCATGTCCACAAATCCGTCGATGACCCATGATTCGGCAACCCGATGGTCATATTGAATGCTGCCGGAAACAACATGTTTTCCCCCTGTCACCACTCCCTGGTCGTCTTTTGGGCCAAGGGACTCGTAGGTATAACCGCGCACAGAGTTGTCACCGCCTGTAAAAAATCTGAGAGAGGCGGGATAGATTGAATAGTCATCAACCCAGGCGGCTCCCAGCTCCATACGGCCGTCAATGCGTCCGTTTTCACCAAGTCCCATCATATAACGGCCTTTGAAGTGGATGCGGCTGAAACTGGTGTCAGAGAGCAGTGTCTCTGCCGCACCACGCAGGTCTGTGAAAAAATAGTATCCGTGTTGCGGGAAGATCTCTTTGTCCGTTTCGGAAAAGCGGACTGTCCCCCCCGGAATCAGGAGATTTGTGGTGACTTCCGGGTCAGATCCAACGGTGAAGGATTCGTTTGCAGCAAGGATAAAGGCCTTGTAAAAGTGTGTGTCTTCAAGGTTCCTGCGCACAAATGCCGTTTCAGCCTCAAGGGTGCTGCTGCTGGTGTCGGGTGTGTTTTCGTAGTCATAGGTCGTGGAGGTGACCCACCTGTCGCTGATGGGCCTGATCACGGGAATGCTGTACTGGGCGCTGAGACTGCCCTCTTTTTCGGAGAGTTT
>JAMOMO010000435.1 GCA_027067035.1 Desulfobulbaceae bacterium | reverse complement strand
TGCTGAGAAAATGGAAGAGCGGGTAATTGAGGTACGCAAGCAGGGTGATACGGTCGGTGGGATTGTTGAGATTGTGGCTGATTGTCCGGCCGGGCTTGGTGAACCGGTTTTTGATAAGCTTGAGGCCGAACTTGCCCATGGACTGATGTCCATCGGAGCGGTGAAAGGAGTTGAAATCGGGGCCGGATTCAAGGTGGCTGATATGCTTGGTTCAGAAAATAATGACGCCATCACCCCGGAAGGTTTTACAGGGAACAATGCCGGAGGGATTCTTGCCGGCATCTCAAATGGCAATGAGATAGTTATCCGGGTGGCCGTTAAACCCATACCTTCCATTTCAAAGAAACAGCAGAGCGTGAATCTTTCCAATGAGGCAGTGACAATTCAGGTGGGTGGCAGACATGATATTTCTGCAATTCCCCGAATCATCCCTGTCTGTGAGGCCATGGTACGTCTGACCCTTGCCGACCATCTGCTGCGTCATATGGCCATTTCCTTTCCCCAGGAATGAAGGGCCGAATTGAGGTGTGTCGAATGATTGTTCAGAGTGGTCGTAAGGAGTAGGAGAATGGCAAAGAAAAAGCTGCCCATTCGTGAGATCTGGATGCTCAGCCGTGAATATGGTGAGCTGGCAGGGGCCGGTGGGGTCAAGGACGTGGTGTCGCAACTTTCTGTGAGTCTGGCCCGATGGTCCGGGCGTTCGGTCCATGTGGTACTGCCCTGTTACGGCTTTATGGATCCGGAAAAACAGGGGTTTCAACTCCTTGCCGATCCTGTTTATCCGGACAGGGATCTCCTTTTCGAGGTGGATCTGAATTATCCGGATGAAGAACGGCGTGAAGAGCTGATGGTCTGGCATGCACGGCAGGAGCGGGTCAATATTTACCTCCTGGACGCGGAACGTTTTCGTGAAAAGAAGAATGTTTACACCTACACCGCAGAAGAGGAGGAAAACTTTTCCTGGCAGAAAAAAGGTGAGGGGCATATCGACTATTTTGCCATGAATATCCTTCTCCAGAAGGCGGCCATTGATCTGATGGTGCTTCTCGGGGCACAGCCCGATGTGATTCACTGTCACGACGGGCACACAGCAGTACTTCCCGCGATGATCTCCGAGCAACCCGGTCTTCGCCACTATTTCCGTAACAGCGGCTCCGTGGTTACGGTCCATAATGCTGGGCAGGGTTACCATCAGGAGGTTGCTGACCTGCCCTTTGCCCAGGCCACAACCGGACTGTCTCTGTCTCTGATTCGCAACTCCCTGCTTGAAGACTGTTTTGACCCTTTTCTTGCGGGTGCACCTTATGCGGTGCTCAACACTGTAAGTGAAAACTATGCCCGTGAACTGCGGGAGACCATTGATGACCACCTCACCGGCTGGCTGGGACACACCCTGCTGGAACGTGGAATTGTCCTTGAAGGGGTGACTAACGGTATAGATCCAGAGGCCTTTTCCGCAAAAGATCCGGAGCGCAGTCATATCGCAGCTGGCTTTGATCCACTTGGTGACGGGCCGCTTGATGGAAAGAAAAAGTGCAAAAGAGCACTACTTGAATACCTTGCAGCGGGGAAAACTGTTCCGGGTATTCAACAGTCCGGGTCGTTGAACCCCGAGCCTGATATCCCTCTAATCACCTTTATCGGACGTCTCAGTGCCCAGAAAGGGGTTGGGGTGCTCACGGGAGCCATTAAAAAGTTATTGGCAGAGGAGCGGGATTTTCAGTTTCTGCTTCTTGGCACAGGCAGCCGTTATGATGAGGAGGGACTTATCCGCCTTGCCGAAAAAAAGGAGAACAGCGGTCGGGTCTGTATCCTGCGCGGCTTTGATTCAATTCTTGCCAACAAAGTCTTCGCTGCAGGAGATTTTTTCCTGATTCCCTCCCAGTATGAGCCCTGCGGCCTTACTGATTTTATGGCGCAGCTCTTTGGCAATCTTCCCATTGTTCATTCCGTGGGGGGACTGGTGAAGGTGATTGATGGTAAGACCGGCTTTTCCTATGGCTTACAGAGTGTGGAAACCCTGAAGCGCGCCGTTGAACGTGCCCTGGATCTCTATAAAACTGATCCGGAGCGGATACGGATAATGCAGCGCCAGGCCGTGGAGCTGATCCATGAACGCTATACCTGGTCCACCGTGAGTAAGAAGTATCTCGACCTGTATCAGCGTGCAAAACAGAAGAGATTTCCGGCTGCCTGAGTTGAAACTGTTATTCTCCTGTTCAAGGAAGGCGGCTTCTGATTTAATGAATAGAGACTGACAAAGAAATGAAGTGCTCAATGGTTTTTTAAATTTTCCTGGAGGTGCAGCATGACAATCAAAATAGGCATTAACGGATTTGGCCGTATCGGCAGAAGTATGTTTCGTGCGCTCACAAAAGATCCCGCCTTTTCCGATATCGAAGTTGTGGCAATAAATGATCTCACCGATAATGCCACCCTGGCGCATCTCCTGAAGTATGATTCGGTGATGGGCATTTATGAGCCAGAAGTGACCAGTGACGAGAACGGTATACGTATTGACGGGCACCACATTCAGGTGACTGAGCACCGTGATCCTGCCGATATTCCCTGGGGGGCAGCAGGTGTTGATTATGTCGCCGAATGTACCGGGCTTTTTCGTGACAGTGACTCTGCCCAGAAACATATCAGTGCCGGTGCTAAGAAAGTAGTGATTTCCGCCCCTGCCAAGGGCGAGGTGAAGACCTTTGTCATGGGAGTAAATGAGGATGAGTACGATCCTACCATGCATCATGTAGTCTCCAATGCCTCCTGTACCACCAACTGCCTGGCACCATTTGCCAAGGTGATTCTTGATAATTTCGGTATAAAACACGGTCTTATGACAACGGTGCATGCCTATACAGGGGATCAGCGACTCCTTGACTTTCCCCACTCTGATCTGCGCAGGGCACGTGCTGCGGGACTGTCCATGATTCCCACCAGTACAGGAGCGGCTGCTGCCGTGGCCCTGGTAATCCCGGAGCTGAAGGGGAAGTTTGATGGTCTTGCGGTGCGGGTTCCCACCCCCAATGTTTCACTCGTTGATGCCGTTATGGAAGTTGAGCAGCCCACCACGGTCTCTGATGTGAATCAGGCCCTGAAGGAGGCGGCAAATCGTTATCTCGGCTATTCCGATCTGCCTCTGGTCTCCATCGACTATCAGGGGAACTCACATTCTTCCATTGTTGATGGACAGTCCACAAAAGTTCTGGGAACCACTGTCAAAGTCATGAGCTGGTACGATAACGAGTGGGGTTACTCAAATAGAATGTTAGATCTGATCCTCCATATGGACGCAAATAAAGCTCTGTAAATCGGGATCTGAATTGTAAAGTTTTGAATATGTACTTGATTTCTAACGAGAATAGATGTAGGACCTCTTGATTGAAAAGCCAGGTCTAAAAGACTGGAACGTATCTTTCTATTTTTTCAATATTATTTTTTTTCATCAGGAGGATGAATATGAAGAACACGATTATTGCAACAGCTTTTACGGGATTACTGTTTGCAGGAACTGCTTTTGCTTCCGGCCATGGTGCACACTGGGGATATACCGGACACGAAGGACCGGAGTTCTGGGGCGATCTGTCCAGTGACTATGCAGTGTGTAAGAGTGGTAAAAACCAGGCCCCCATTAATATTGACAATATGACTGAAGCGGAACTCAGTCCCATTGTCTTTCATTATGCCAGCACTCAGATGGATATTGTGAATAACGGTCACACCATTCAGGTGAACTACGCACCGGGTTCCACCATCACTGTGGACAACCACACCTATAACCTGCTCCAGTTTCACTTTCACACTCCAAGTGAGAATACAGTGAAGGGGCGTTATTTCGCTATGGAGGCACATCTTGTCCATGCAGACAAAGATGGAAATCTTGCCGTGGTTAGTGTGATGTTTGAAGAAGGTGCCGCCAATCCGTTCATCAACACCGTCTGGGCCTCCATGCCTGAGAAAGTTGGTGACACCAAAGTGGTTCCTGAAGTGACTCTCAATGTAACGGATATGCTTCCTTCAGATAAGGCCTATTACAGATTCAATGCCTCACTGACCACTCCTCCATGCAGTGAAGGTGTTCGCTGGATGGTTATGAAGGCGCCGGTATCTGTCTCCAAGGCACAGGCAAAGAAGTTTAATGCCGTGATGGGTGGTGACAACAACCGTCCTGTACAGCCAGTGAATGCTCGACCAATTTTAAAATAGTCGGTTTTACTGCAGAACATTGTACGAGACGCCCAGGGGGACTTTTCCTCCTGGGCGTTTTTTTATTTCAGCTTAAGAAGATCCTTGAACTTGGCGGGTAAATGTTTGATACTGGGATTCAGTTGCGTATTTTCCGCTCCCGGAGCCGGCCATCACCCTGGAACAGTAGAAGATGATACAGAAAACAGAGACCATAGAGTCAGATGCCCTTGTCGCAAATCTTCTTGAAACCGCTGAAGAGGTGGTTATCGAGGAAAAACTGCAGCCTCTTCTGGATGTTGTCAGCCGCTATAAAGGGCTCCATAATACTCTGGAGAATCTTCTCTATGAGATATGCCACCCTTACCGTAACTGGAATATTCTGATTCCACAGTTGCGGAGTTTTGTCCTGAAAAACAGTAATTACTACGTCCGCCACGAAAAGGGGCCCGAGGCCTTTACCCTCTTTGCCGGCCTCTTTGTGGAGGCCATGAAAGACTGTGAGAAGAACTCAAAGCTTCTGTCGCAGATCATTGAATCGCAGGTGGCATGGGTTGCCAAGATGGTGAATATCTTCACCGTTGACGACCTGTACCGCTACCAGTCCGCCTTAAATACGTACTTTGAGGATCTGCTTGCACTTGATGACGGGGAGAGCCCCATCATGATGCATATTGTTCAGGGGCAGCATCCCATGAAAAAACTGGCAACGTCGCTGCTTGCCTTTGTTGACAAGGGGGCCACGGAGTTTGATTATTTCCCCATCGCCGCACTGATGCAGGCCATACTGAAGCGGAACTATGAGTACTGGCTGGAGGAGGAAGACCCGCTCCCCTGGTTTCTGGATCACTGTGGCGATCTCTGTGAGGATTTTCATTCAGGCCAGCTCTTCTCGGCCATTTCACATGAGGCGATGGCCGCAAATAAACGAGCCGTTACCAGTATTGATATAAAATCTGTACCGGTGTCCGGGCTTCGTGAAATTCTGGAACTGCCGGCCCATGTGGACATCGTTCGTCTCTATAAAGAGATACCGGCACGACTGGCCCAGGCCGATGAGCTCGAGCTTGGCAAGGTCAAGGAACAGGCCCTGCCCCTGAACCGCTTTGCTGAAAATCAGAAACTGCTCTTTCTTTTTCGGATCATGGATACCAAGGGGCTTTATCTTATCCACGAAGAGACCCTGCGGGAGATCAACCGGTCTCTGGTACAGCTTATCCGGCTCCAGAAATTTGAGGAGATTGAGGAGTTTCTCATCACCGCCTTTCACCTCTTAAAGGCCAATGTACGAAAGTATCCCCACACATCACTTCAGTGTATTCAGGTGCTGGGGGGAGAGGTCTTTCAGCGGAAGAACGGGAGAATGGTTGAGGCCTTTCTCTGGGAGGCGGTGCGCTTTGGATTTCAGTATGCCAATGTCATGGGAGTGGATGAGGACTGGCAACCCATCACCAACCCGGCCCATCTCGCCAATATCCGGGTATGGCTGAACCTGATTATGCAGGAACCCAAATGGTGTGCCACCCTCTTTTCGGCACTGATCATTAACATCAAACTTTCCGGAACCTGTGTGAAAGACACTGATCTGTTTCAGCGCGATATCACCAATCTGCTCAATCATCCCATTGAACCCGTCTACAATCTCACCAAACAGTTCACCAAGCTTATGCCTGTTTTCTTTAATGAAATCGGTGCTGAAGGAGATCTTCGTGAGGTGTCGACAGAGCTTGATGAAATCCACAAACGCCATGATCTGCTGATCCATTTTCTGCGTAAACAGAGCCATGTGGAAAGTTCCAATCTC
>JAMOMO010000434.1 GCA_027067035.1 Desulfobulbaceae bacterium | reverse complement strand
TTCCTTGAGTTTCGCCTCATAGGATCGTCCCGATCGTTTAAAAAGATTTTTTGCTGTCTGCTGGGTAAGGGTACTGCCTCCCTGCACAACCCGGCCGGCCTGGTAGTTTTTCACGGCAGCCCTGGTAATGGAGACGGGATCAAAACCGAAATGTTCAAAGAATCTATTGTCTTCAGAAGCGACCAGAGCATTCACAAAGGTCTCCGGAATCTGTTCCCAGGTAACATACTGCCTATGGGCGTCATCAAAAAAGACGCCCAGGGGAGTCACACCGTCACTGTAGAGCACCGGACTTTCCTTGCCAAGAATGCTCTGAATATTCTCAAGGGCTATTTCCGGACCGGGATTGAGGACCACCAGATAATAGAGGCCGCCTCCCACTGCCAGGAAAGCCAGCAGAACCAGCGAAAAGAAAAAGAAAAATATTTTTTTTAACATAGGAAAAGCATGTGAAACCGCCTCAGTTTTTCAGGAATTATATCAGTGCTAAAGCGGTGAAAATGGCTGTTTATTGAAATCCTGCACCACTATTTTTTGTTGCAATTTATAGCTGCTTCGAGTTTAACTACTAAGGTTCACGGGATTGTACCGTTTTCAATCATATACCTCAAGGATGCATTTACCCTGACGGGTAATTTTTAACAGAATAGCATCATACTCATATATTCACGATTTTTCCTTACTTTACTATTTTTATGCCTCGAATCTCATCACTTTTCCGTAACAGCTTCTGCATGGGCGCAGCCCTTCTCTTTCTCTCCTCCTGCGGAGGCCAGAATACAACCGTTCTCTACCCCCTGCCCAGCGGAGAAATCGCCTCTCCCGTGAGTTCACTTTCCACCGACCCGGAACTGCTTCTGGTTGAGGCGGAACCGGAACAGTGTCTCACCGAGGAACTTGAAATACTGAGGCGGACCGGAACATGGCACCCTGACAACGGTCAATTTCAATTCACGCCCGAAGAAAAGGAAACCACCTATGATTTCCCCATTGTCATCAACAAACAGGTGGAAGCATATCTCGACCTCTTCCAAAACCGTCAGAAAAAAACCTTCCGGCGCTGGCTTGAACGATCCGGCAGATACCTTCCCATGTTCAAAAAGGAACTGCGTGAAGCAGGCCTTCCCGAAGACCTCGCCTACCTCTCGATGATCGAAAGCGGCTTTAATCAGCGTGCCTATTCCAGGGCACGGGCCGTCGGGCTCTGGCAGTTTATCAAGGGAACCGCCAGACAGTACAACCTTCGTATTGACAGATATGTGGACGAGCGTCGTCACGCGGAAAAATCCACCAGAGCCGCAATAGCCTTTCTCTCTGATCTCTATGCGGATTTTGGTGACTGGCACCTGGCCGTTGCCGGATACAACGCAGGAGCCGGCAAGATAAGACGCGGCCTGAAGCGCTACAAAACAGACAATTTCTGGAGCCTTGCCCAGCATCGCTACCTGCGCCTTGAAACCAAACGTTACGTTCCCAAGCTCATTGCGGCCATCCTCATAGCCAAGAACCCTGAGCAGTACGGATTCAGCAACATCAACTACCAGAAGCCTCTGGAATATGAGACCCTGCGGGTGGGCCCCGGATTCAGTCTTGATGCCGTCGCCCTTATCAGCAATGTGAGCAGCAAAGAGATAAAAAAACTCAATCAGGAGCTGAAAACCGGAAAAACGCCCCTCAACAAGAGTCATTATACTGTTCAGATTCCCAAGGGAACCGCTGAACTGGCGAAAGCCAACCTGCCTCGTCTCAACAGTGTTGTGAGCACCGGTTATAAGATCCATGTGATCAGAAAAGGAGACAGTCTCTCCAGAATCTGCAAGCGCTATAACATCAATAAAACCACCCTGCTCAAAATCAACAACCTGCGCAGCAATGAACTGATTGCCGGGAAACATTTACGAATTCCCTACAGCAGTACCAGGTATCGCCTGATCAACAAGGGAGATGAGCAGAGTATTGCGGCCAATGACCTCATTCTCCATACCATCAAACCAGGCGAGACCCTCTCAAAAATTGCCAGAACATACAATGTTCCTGTGAATTTAATTGTCAACTGGAACGGCCTGAAGAGTGTTCACAAGATACGGGCGGGCCAGCAACTGGCTCTCTATATAGAGGGCGCCGGAAAAACCGTCTCCCGTGCCACAAAGAACAGTGCTCCGACACAACAGCTCAGCACGACAGCAGACACACTTTCAGCCGTAATCACCCTTGCCGGGCAGAAAAAATATCCTGTTACCCGGTTAAACGAAAAACCTGTCACCCAGATCAGCTGGTATCAGGTCCGGCAGGGGGACTCCCTCTGGGCCATCGCCAGAAAGTTCAACCTCTCCACCAAACAGCTCAAGGCCTGGAACAAGCTGAAATCCAACCGCATCCATCCGGGAATCAGACTCAAGGTCAGAAATGTCTGAGAGCCGCTGACATCCCCCTGGCAAGAGCTCTTATTCCACCCCTCACTCCCATGATATCCCCTCTGTGAAAGGAAAGGACTGCAGGGTGCTGGAATGCGGCTCAGTGACAAAACCGTAAATTCATTCTTCTTTCATCACATATACATACAATGCCAAATCCACCAGAAGCACATCCCGACTACCCGGCAGATGTCCACACCATAACCCATGACGGGAAAACGATTCTTCTCATCGGGACAGCCCACATATCACAGGAATCCGTTGACCTGGTGGAAGAAGTCATCAGCCGCGAAAAACCGGACTGTGTCTGTATAGAGCTTGACGAAAAACGATACCAGGCCCTCACCCAGAAGAAAAAATGGCAGTCCCTTGACCTGAAACAGATCATCAGAGACAAGCAGCTCTCCACCCTGATGATCAACCTGCTCATGGCCTCATACCAGAAAAAACTTGGCAGCCAGCTCGGTGTTAAACCGGGAGCAGAACTGCTGAAGGCAGCAGAGACCGCAAATGCCCATGATATCCCCATTGCGCTGTGTGACCGGGATGTCCGGGTTACCCTGCGCCGTGCCTGGAAATCCACCGGTTTTTTCAAAAAGGGCTACCTGCTGGTCACCCTCTTCTCCTCACTCTTTGATTCCACAGAGATCAGCGAAGAAAAACTTGCTGAAATGAAGCAGAAAGATGTGCTTTCCGACCTGATGGACGAAATGGGAAGCGCCCTGCCTGATGTCAAAAAAGTTCTCATTGACGAAAGGGACATCTATCTCTCCGAAAAGATAAAGGCCGCAGAGGGCAAGCGCCTGGTTGCAGTTGTGGGTGCCGGTCATGTTAAAGGCATTACAAACCTGTTCAATGAGGACCACAGTGACGAACTTGAGGAGATCAGCACCATCCCTCCCGTTTCACGGATATGGAAGATTCTCGGCTGGTCCATTCCCCTGCTCATCATCGGTTCACTGGTCACCATTGGTGTACAGAAAGGCATGAGCGATGCCGGAGCAAATCTCCTCTACTGGATTCTTGCAAACGGCATCCCGTCAGCCCTTGGCGGGGTACTGGCATTTGCCAACCCCGTAACAGTTCTCGGTGCCTTTGTCGCAGCCCCCATTACCAGCCTGACTCCTGTTATCGGTGCCGGATATGTCGCCGCATTCATCCAGGTAATGCGCACTCCTCCGGTGGTGCGTGAATTTGAGACCGTCGGAGAAGACATGGGAACAGTGAAAGGCTGGTGGAAAAACAAGCTCCTGCGGCTCTTTCTGGTATTCCTCTTCACCGGTTTCGGCTCCGCCATCGGAACCTACGTGGGAGGCTATGAAATCATTAAAAATCTTATCAGCTGATACATTTTACAGACCGTCAATCAAACAACACGAGAATACAGATATACAATTATGACTGAACAGAATACAGAAGAAGAAAATAACGCAGGACCGGTTCTCACATCCAAACAGAAAAAATTTCTCAAGGGACTCGGGCACAGCTTGAGCCCCGTTGTTTCCATTGGCAAAGACGGCCTCGGCGAGAGGATTATCACCGCAACCATACTTGAGCTGAGTCGACACGAACTGATCAAAGTGAAGGTGGGAAAAAGCAGCCCTGTTTCCAGGCAGGAGACAGCTGACACCCTGTCAAGGGGAAGTGGAAGCAGCCTGGTACAGATCATCGGGAAAACCATTCTGCTCTACAGGAGAAATCCAGAAATTGATTCGGACAAGCAGATAAAGCTTCCCAGATAACAGCACCCGTTACAAAGAAGCACGCATAAGTAAGTCAGTCTACCTGGAGCCGTGAAAAAGCTCAAACAGTTCCGAGGGACTCTGCTGGGCGGCGACATGGATACGGCGCTGCTGCTGCGGGTGGATCACCGCCGCTGCACTCTGCAGGGCAAGATCCCGGGTGTTGTTTGTTTTACTGAGGTGGGCCAGAACAATGTACTGCAGATTGTCATGGAGCAGTGTCTGCAGAAAATCCGCGGCATCCCCGTTGGCAAGATGTCCCTGGCTGGAGCGCACCCGCTGCTGCAGCGAAAGTGGATACGGCCCCTGCTTCAACATCTGCGGATCATGGTTAAATTCAAGGATAACAGCATCACAGCCGGTCAGCCTCCTGCTTACAAGTTGTGATACCTTTCCGGTATCAGTACACAGGGCAAGGCTGACATTGCCGTCGCTGACCAGAAACCCGACCGGATCCAGGGTGTCGTGGGAGATTCTGAAGGAACGAATTTCAAGGTCCTGCAACACCACACTCGTACCCGTTTCAAACTCCACCCGCTTATGCAGCTTTCCCACCCGTTTGTCACTGCCGCGGAAAGTCCCCTCATTGGCATGAACGGGAATCCTGCAGCGCCGGGAAATAACACCAGCCCCTGAGATGTGATCACCATGCTCATGGGTGAGAAAAAGGGCATCAAGATCTTCCAGCTTCCTGCCAAGAACGGCCATCCTTCCGGCAATCTCTTTTCCTGAAAAACCGGCATCGATGAGGATGGCGGTGCCACCGGATTCAATATAGAGGGAATTCCCCTTACTCCCGGAACCAAGAACCGAAAAATACATAATTCCCTGCTATCCCTTTATTCCGGTATGACCAAACCCGCCGCTGCCACGCTCCGTATCATCAAGGGAGGTACACAGTTCAAGACGTGCCTGTACCACGGGAGCCAGAACCAGCTGGGCGATGCGATCACCGCGATGTACGGTGAAGGCAACGTTACTGAGGTTTATGAGCCCCACCCGCAGCTCTCCCCGATAATCAGCGTCAATGGTACCGGGGCTGTTGATCACCGTGACCCCGTGCTTCACGGCAAGACCGCTTCGGGGCCGTACCTGTATCTCAAATCCCTTCGGGATGGCAACACGGAATCCGGTGCCAAAGAGGTGAATGGCACCCGGCTCCAGGATAAACGGTTCTTTTATGGCTGCAGCCACATCCATTCCAGCCGCAAGCTCGGACTGGTAGGCGGGAAGTGGCAGGTCGCTGCTCTCTTCAGGGGCCAGCCAGCTAATTTTCACTGTCTTCTGTTTCAATTCCATGCCCCACCATACCTGATCTCGTAAATGGAGACCAGAAAAACCATAATTAGCATTGCGATACCCTGTGCAAAGAGGTACAAATTATCCCTGTTCCGCCCTTCCCCTCACTCTCTTCAACCGGATACTGCAATGGAATTTACAATCACCCGGGATTTTCACAATGTCAGACTGGATAAATTCCTCAGGAAAACCTACCAGGAAATTCCTCAGACCGGCATCTATAAGATGATCAGAAAGGGAAACGTCAAGGTAAACAGGAAGAAGAAAAAACAGAACTACAGACTGCAGGAGGGTGACAGAGTCCGGGTCTGGGAAGCCTCAGCTCCCACAGTTGCAACACCAGCAATGCAGCTGACGAAGGAACAGCAAGAGCTTGCCGAACAGATCATAGTATATCAGGATGATGATATACTCATCTGTAATAAGCCTGCAGGTATGGTCATGCACACAGGAAGCAGCCACGAATACGGCCTTGGGGAACTCATCCTCAGCCACACCGGGAATCCGCAGTTCAGCTTTGTACACCGGATCGACAAGATGACCTCCGGCC
>JAMOMO010000433.1 GCA_027067035.1 Desulfobulbaceae bacterium | reverse complement strand
TTCCACACTGGCAAAATGGAAATCCTGATCCGCCTCCGGATCCTCTTCCACCCTGCGAATAAAAAAGATTCCCACGGCAGCAGTCATGAGACCGATGACAATGGCCAGCCCAAAACTCTGCACTGCAGTGAGCTCGATGTTAAGGTGTTTCAATCCTTTGAACAGGGTCACAAGGGAGATCACAAATCCCACGAGAAATATATAGAAAGGGGCATATTTTTTGGCATTTTTCAAGGGATTATCGGTGTTGAAGATCAGCTTTCTGGTGGACATCACCAGGAGAAAGGCGATGGTGCCTCCGATGAGTGGAGATATCACCCAGCTTGCCACAATTTTACCCACCTTTCCCCAGTTCACAGCCTCCGGACCGATACCGACCACTGCAAAACCGATCAGGGCGCCAACGATTGAATGGGTCGTGGAAACCGGCCAGCCTTTACTTGAGGCGATCATCAGCCAGACCGCGGCAGCCAGCAAAGCTGCCAGCATCCCGTAAACCAGAATCTCAGGGGAAGAGATAATGGCAGTGGGATCAATAATCCCCTTTCGAATGGTCTTGGTGACATTGCCACCGGCCAGAACAGCTCCGGCAAATTCAAAGACAATCGCAATACCAATGGCCTGCTTTACCGTAACAGCACCAGCACCAACAGACGTTCCCATGGCGTTTGCCAGATCGTTTGCTCCAACTCCCCAGGTCATATACAGACCGAAAATCACAGCAAGTACAATCAGGATTGTCCCATATGCAGCAATAACTTCCATATTGTTCTCTCTTTCTTATTTACTCAGATTATTATTCATAAAAAAGCAGGTTCTCTTAAAAAGATGCTTTCTATTTTGATAAAAACAGCAGCAGACGATCCGCCATATTTTCCGCATGATCGGAAATATTTCCAATTTCCTCGATTATCTTATACCAGAACATCACTGAAATGGGATCAAGCTCCTGCTCGACACTAAAGAGTGTCCGGTTGACCGTACGAAGCACCTTATCAATATTGTGTTCACTCTTTCGAACCCCTGTGATCATGATGGTGACTTTATCATGCTCCTTGCCACTGAAACCGACATGGACCAGTTCATCAAGTTCCTCAATCATGGTGAGTGCCTGATGGCTGATTTCAACGGTTCCCCGAAGCAGGTCGTCAAGGCCTGCCTTAATGGCCGATGGCACAACCATGACACGCATGGTCAGAATCTGACTGATCTTCTCAATACCGTCAGCCAGGGCATCCTGTTCATGGATCAGGCTGAGCAGATCTTTTCGATCAACCGGCAGCAGCAGTGTCTTGGGCATGTTATGCCTGTAGTGGGACTTTATCACATCTGACTCGGTCTCAAGAGCAGCGATCCGAGACGCTATCTGCTGCACCTTTTCCTGGTCTCTTTCATGCAGTGCATCAAAGAGAGAAGGAAGAAGCTCAACGCAGGAATAAACGGTGCGCATGTGCTTCTGAATCGGTTTAAAAGGTGATTTTCGCAGTAAACCGGCCAGAGGATTTGTTGACATTGCTACCATACTGATTTCTCCATATTGAAGGGGATACCATCCTGACATTTTCCACCGTGGCCACTGATTTCCAACCCAGTGATGCATCTTTTTCAGGTGGCCACTCAGGTTTTCATCTCATTTATTATCTTTGTTAGGGGCTCTGCCGGATAGGTCAAAGGAATCATCTTCTTCCGTATTTGAATAAACAGACTCGGCCCCTCTTCACGGCCACTATATATAATATGATGCCCTTTAATATTACCAGCATTTTTCCAAAAACTGTTAAAAGGATCCAGGGGGGTATGCCCCACCACAAAGGGAGAGCGTTTGGGAAGGCCAAGGCTTTTGCGAAACTGCTTGACATCTCTCTTGTCATAGCCCGCCAGGTAGTGGGAACGCTTAAGGCGGTTTAAGAGAATTTCATTTTGGATTTTCGGATATTTTCGCAGGTTGATAATTTTTTCCCGGCTGACTGGCTTCCGGGGTGGCGCAGCGTGACAGGCGACACAGGAATCTGTCTTCATCACCAGAGGAAGCAGATCAAAAAACTTCTGCATCTCTTCGACATAGACCTCACCACGAAGCTCCTTCAGTCTTTTGCGCATCAGCATCCCCTGGCAGACCCCTGTCTTGCACAGCGTGTCATCAAAGGTGTCATGGTTTCCAAGGAGATAAAAGAAGTTTTCCGGAAAATGACATTTCATCTTGAAAATCAGATCCATTATCTGGATTGAACTGTCCATCTCTGCCATCTCTTTGGAATTCTCCGAATGGACGGCATCACCTAAAATAACAAGGCAGGCACTGTTTGAGGCGAGATGAGCCAGCAGACAATTTTCATTCATGATCTTTAAAAAATTATCCACCTGTGCATGGAGATCACCGACAATGAGCAGCCGCAACTCGTCAGGAAGCTCGAGCAGTGCCCCGACCTCACCGGATTCCGTCGTGCACCTGTATGCCTCCTGCGCAAGGATACGGTTCACCTCCCGGATGGTCACAAGGGCCTCATCGGGAGGCAGCAGACTGATGCTCCCTCCGCATATTTCCCGGATCCCCAGTATTGAATTGAACCGGTTTGTCCCGATGCGTTCCCGTATATCCTGATCACCGCTGCGGACAATCTGTATCGGAGTCTTCCCGTCCAGGGGAGAGATCATCAGGTCCCCTTTGATATTGGTAACCGTCAGGTGTCGTTTTGCCACTGAATTAGTGAAATGAAAGATCTCATCATACTGGTGGTTATCCCGTCCGATAAGGACCCGTTCACCGACCCGTATCCTGGCAAAACCATGGATGGTATTGGCGGAACAGGCCTTTGATGGAGAAATAAGCCAGTTTTTCTGAATATTCTTTTTCTTTACTCCAATGGGAATCTCAGGGTGAAAAACCAGCTTCTGATCTCCGATTATCATCTCAAATGTTTTGCCGTCATGGGGGATCCGACACTCTTTATCTAGTGTCTGAGGATGATCCGTCACAGTGAACCACTCGATGGTATCTTTTCGCAGGAGAAACGATTTCCAACCCGAAAAAGTCCTGAGATCACGACGGTTTTCAGATTCTCCCCGGGCCCATCGCGGCACATTGACATCGTCTTTGGCGGCAATTCTCATTGGCGGCTTACTCAATCCTTCCCGCACATAGACCTGCATCTGGGCCATGTGCATATAGAGGGCCACCTCGCGGTAGATATCGAGCTGACGGACGACCATATCCAAAGTAAGATTTTCATCCACCGGAAAATAGCCCTCCTTGTGGCGCTCCATCCGCCTTCTGAAGATGGTTTCCGGATCGGGAAGCAGAAACTCAAAAATATATCGGGTCCGCCAGTTTGTCTGGAAGAAATATTTTTTAACAGGCGGAATCTGAATCCGGTCAAGCTCAAGATAGAGCGGTTCCTCCGCCTCCAGCCACTCTTTGTCAAAGACAGTTAAGGCCTCGGAAAAGCCCTTGAAGGGGAAACCGAGATGTACCTCTCTGGGACGATAGGTGAGAGTCTGATCCCGCCACCAGCCCTTTCGGGTCAGATCCACATATCCCTCATTGGGCCATCCATGAACATGGTTGATATAATAGGTCTTGCCGGCACCTGGCGGACCGGTCACCACCAGCTGAACAAAGTTGAGCCGCGCCGGAAGCTGAACACCGCGGATATCCTGAAGATCTTCAATGGGTACCAGATTTTTTTTCAGGGGATCATTCATGGATTATCAAAAAAACTAAAGTAAACGTTTAAAAACTGGTATATTGAAAAACTGGAGTAACTGCTGCCGCGCATTCTCTGATATGGCAGCTTAACATGAAGCCCTGACGCGGGTAAACCGGATTCTTCCGATTCCCTGTCAAAAGAAGGGCTGAAACAGATATTTTTCCTATGTCCAAAATTCGTGTCCTCCCGGAACAGCTTGCCAACCGCATCGCTGCAGGTGAAGTGGTTGAACGACCGGCATCCGTTGTAAAAGAACTCATTGAAAACAGCCTTGACGCCGGCGCCAGCAGAATTGAAATTGAGATTGAAGGCGGTGGAACCCGGCTGATCAGGGTCATTGACAACGGGGAGGGCATGGATGAAGACGATGTCCTGCTCTGCCTTGAGCGCCACGGGACCTCCAAAATCGTACAGGACAGTGATCTGGAGGCGATCAGTTCCCTTGGTTTTCGCGGTGAGGCAATCCCCTCCATCGCTTCCGTCTCAAAGATGACCATCACCTCACGGCAACAGGCGGCCGATCTTGGAACCACCGCCGTTCTCCACTACGGCAAACTCCACAAAATCCATGAGACGGGCTGCCGCCGCGGCACCATCATCGAAATACGGAACCTCTTCGGAAATACTCCGGCACGGCGCAAGTTTCTCCGCACCAGGCGTACGGAACTGAGCCACATTGACGAGGTGGTGAAAAACTACGCCCTGGCCGCACCCGAAGTCGGCTTCAGCCTGCGGGTGGATGCCAGGGAAAGTATTCATCTGGACACAAGCCATGACCTTGCCCGTCGTCTGGCAACAATTCTTCATTATTCCGGCAGCTTTATCCCCATTGACCACAGAGAACCCGGCAGTAAACTTCCCCGCGTCACCGGTCTTCTGGTGCCCCCCGACATGCCCCTTCGCGGCTCCACCCGTATCAAGATACTGGTCAACGGCCGTTCCATAAAAGACAGAATGCTTGGTCACGGTGTGGCTGAAGGGCTTCGCGGCTTTCTCATGAAGGGCCATAACCCGGCTGGCCTGCTGCACCTTCACCTGGACGCAGCTGATGTGGACGTGAATGTGCATCCCACCAAGCAGGAGGTCCGTTTCAGACGCAGCCGTGATATTCACCAGCTTATAGTGGCTGCCATTCAACGTGGGATTCAGGGATACCAGCAGAGCCTGCAGAACTCACTCACCGGATGCTCCCCGAGACCGCAGGCCCCATCTTCCTCTCCCCGCCCGGATGCTCCAGCCCCTGCGGCAGCACCTTGCCGTCAACCCGCTGCTCTGCCACCAAAGAGCAGCCTGGACCGGCATGCCCCCCCGGCGACTGTGACCAGTGAGCCTCCTCCCGAGACAACTGCCCCGGCATACATACAGCCGGAAAGTCGGGAAAAAGAACGTCCTTCCGGGCCCGCGTCACCTCAAAGCATCTGCTCCGAAACACAGACAGGAGGACATGGACTCAGCATCATCGGACAATACGACAGGCTCTATATATTCTGCCAGTCCAGTGAAGGGCTGGTGGTAATAGACCAGCATGCCGCCCATGAACGTCTGCTCTTTGAAAAACTTAAAAAACAGTTTCTGTCGGGAAACATCACCCGCCAGACCCTGCTCTTCCCCGAAACGGTGGAGCTTTCTGTGGCCGACAGCCGAAAGGTGGAGCAGTACGGCGATGAAATCGACAAGATGGGCTTCAGCATACGGGAATTCGGAGGAAACTCCTATGTCATATCTGCAGTTCCGGCCCTCGGCAGCCACATAACAGCCACCGAGCTCTTCCTCGATATTCTGGAGCAGTTCGGTGCCAGCCTCAGTGAACAGCGCAAGGGGTCGCTTCTGGAAGATATCCTTGCCTCCATGGCCTGCAAGGCTGCTGTCAAAGCTGGAGACCGCCTGTCAACAAGGGAAATGGAGGCACTTCTTGACAGGATGCTGCAGGCTGATCTGTTTTCCCACTGCCCCCACGGCAGACCGGTCCTGAAACAATTTTCAGCAGGAGAGATAAAAAAATGGTTCCATCGTTCCTGATATCCCACAGACACCGCCAGACACTCCTGGCCATCCTGATCCTTTTTATCGCCCTCGGCGGCAGCGGCTGTGCCAAAAAACCGGTGAGCCGTCTCATGGAGACCACTGCCTACTGCGGCTGCTCCAAATGCTGCTCCTGGGAACGCGGCTCCTGGACCTATCTGAAACTTGACTTCTGGAACCGCTATGTGAGTGCAGGAAAGGCAAAGGGCAGAGAGTACACCGGACGTACCGCTGACGGCTCCTACCCCACTGAACCAGAGGAGGGCTTTTTTTCCATGGACAGT
>JAMOMO010000432.1 GCA_027067035.1 Desulfobulbaceae bacterium | reverse complement strand
GAATAACAAGGCTCCAGAAAAAATAAAATTTCAGTTCCCGAAGCGGGAAAAGGTGCATGAGAAAGGCAACAGGATAAAACAGGAAAGGAGCGGAGGAACACTCAACGGGAAAGAACACACAAAGAGAACAGTGTATGCCGCCATCTGCTGCCTGCCCGAGGGACAGACAGCAGACAGATACATTATAAAACTGTTATTTCAATTGAATACCGGCGTCTTTTGCAGCATCCACGGCATGACTGATAAAGATGTCAGCAAATGCGTCCTCCTCTCCCAGGCCGCGCTCAACGGTGATCACCTCAAAGCCGTTCTTTTCAAGAACAGATTTCCAGGAATCCGCATCGGGTCCAGCCATATCGTTCATGGCATGATCACCTGCCACAACCATACAGGGTTTCAGGACAACTTTTTTCTTCCCATAAAGCTTCAGGGTATCCATAACATCACCAAGGGCGGGAAAACCCTCTACGTTTCCAATGGTTGTCACCACATCAGGGTAGAGTTCTCTCATCCGGGCAGCCAGCTCCAGATAGGCACCGGCTGATGGAAAATATTCATTTCCATGCCCCATATACACCAGGGCCGCCTTCTCTTTTCTGGCAAGTTCGGCATCACCTGACAGAGCCCTGGCAACGGTCATAATGTCTTCTGCATAGGGGTGATCCATGCCGTATGTTCCAAGGGCCGGGCGACCAAGGGCAACCTTGTGAAAGGGTTTGTACTTGGGCTTTTTCATGGTTCCCATGCGCATCAGACTGTCTACATAGGTTGCAAGATCAAGGAACTCTTCCCCCATGGCAATGTGCGTTGGCTGGATAACAATGGTGTCATAGCCCTCGTTCTGCAGGTCGGCTATGGTTGCAAGGGGTGTTTTTACATGAAGAACATCGGATGGGATTTCAGGGTGGGCCTTGATATAGGCAGGATCTTCCGCCCGGTGCTGCCACTTCTTGCGGATGATGTTTGAGGTAAAGGCTATCCGCACCGGAGTGTTCGGATACTTTTTTACCATCTTTTCCCGGATATTGAGCAGCCCCTCAAGGGCCGGCTCCACTGTTGTGCCAAACATGGCCAGGACCACGGCGTTTTTGTGTTCCACCTTCCAGGCATCACTTGCCATACTGCTTGTCGCGGCACACAAGAGCAGTGCAGCCACCGTAAAAATAATAGTTCTCCTCATTGTGGGAACCTCCTTTTCACGGTCCGGGAAAACAAAAAAATCCCGGACCAATTGAACAATTGACCCGAGATGTCCCGTCTTTATCCCAGATATATCTGCGACTTCATCCCTTTGCCTAGGGTATAAAATCTTTTTCAGGCAGGTCTTCTGACTTCCGGATCACCCTCTTTTCGCGCCTTCCCATTACGTAAACATAACAGTGGCTGATCTGCGAAATTCGTCCCCGGTTACAGCGGCGGGCCCATCCCGGATTTACACCGGGTTCCCTTTTCATCTACTTTCGTAGAACCTGAAAATACTGCCTGAAACAGTACTAAGATATTTTTCCAGTGTCAAGACAGTTCAACAAGACCATGCATTTAGTGTTTGACAACACAGACAACACAATATAGAGTACATCAACATCTTTACTGGTACACTTCACGTGAAGTGTGGAAATGCATTGAACTGATGCACCAAAGGGAAGCCGGTGTAAATCCGGCACTGTCCCGCAGCGGTAAGTGGAAACGACCACCGTCTCCTTTGTAAAAGGGAACAGCACTGTACTCTTTCAGGTACGGGAAGCGACGGTCAGTAGGCACATGCTACACAACAGTCCACAAGTCCGAAAACCTGCCGGTAATCACCTTATTTTACTTGACCCTTCGAGGAAAGGAGAGAGCCATGCCCGCCTCTGTTCAGGCCGCGTCAGCGGTGACAGGATCCGCAGTACTGTTTTCAAAAATCCATAAACGTGACGGTCGGATTGCGACCTTTGATATCAGCAAGATAACCCGTGCCATCCTCAAGGCGGGCCGCGCCACCGGAGAATTTGGAGAGCCAGAGGCAAGACGCCTGACCATCCGGGTCTTCTCACTGGCCCAGACCATGCTTCCCGATACAATTCCCCATGTGGAAGCACTTCAGGATCTGGTGGAAGAAGTGCTC
>JAMOMO010000431.1 GCA_027067035.1 Desulfobulbaceae bacterium | reverse complement strand
ATCCGGGAGATGGTCTTAAAGGCCGATGTGGACCTCATTGAAAGCTACCTTGAACGTCTGGACTGGCAGGTGGAGGAAAACTCCAACATGGCCTACTCCCTGCAGGGCCTGAACAACTACATTGCCAGTGAAATAAGCAAAGTCTACTGGCTGAACAAGATCTATACTCCCGAAGTCCGCATTGCCCACCAGAACGGGGACCTTCATATCCACGATCTGGGCCAGCTCTCGGTCTACTGCGTCGGCTGGGACCTTCAGGATCTGCTCAAAAGCGGCTTCCGGGGTGCTCCGGGAAAGGCCGAATCGGCTCCCGCCAGGCATCTGCGCACGGCACTGGGCCAGATTGTCAACTTTTTCTATACCCTTCAGGGGGAAGCTGCAGGCGCCCAGGCCTTCTCCTCATTTGACACCCTCCTGGCCCCCTTTATACGCCATGACAATCTTGGTTTTAAAGAGGTGAAACAGGCCCTTCAGGAGTTTATCTTCAACCTCAACGTCCCCACCAGGGTCGGCTTTCAGACTCCCTTCACCAACCTCACCCTGGATCTTCAGGTGCCCGCCAGCCTGAAGGATCAGCAGGTGATAATCGGCGGAGAACAACAGAAGACGCTCTATGCCGATTACCAGCAGGAAATCAGTCTCTTAAATCGCGCCTTCCTTGAGGTGATGGCTGAGGGAGACGCCAGAGGAAGGGTCTTTACCTTTCCTATCCCCACCTATAACATCACCAGTGATTTTGACTGGGATGATCCGGATCTTGCCCCGCTCTGGGAGGTGACCGCCCGCTACGGCATCCCCTATTTTTCCAATTTCATCAACTCCGACCTTTCACCCGATGACGCCCGCTCCATGTGCTGCCGCCTCCGTCTGGACACCAGGCAGCTTGAAAAACGGGGCGGCGGTCTCTTTGGGGCAAACCCCCTCACCGGATCCATCGGAGTGGTCACAATCAACATGGGCGCCATCGGCTGTCAGGCCACCGATGAGGACGACTTTCTGGATCGCCTGGATCGGCTTATGGAAATCGCCAGAACCAGCCTTGAAACAAAGCGCAAGGTGCTGGAACAGTTCACCTCCAAAGGGCTCTACCCTTACACCAGTTATTATCTGCGTCAGATCCACAAACGTTTCAGGCGATACTGGGACAACCATTTTTCCACCATCGGCCTCATCGGCATGAACGAGGCCTGTCTGAATCTTAAAGGCGTGGATATCGGGAACGTGGAGGGGCAGGGTTTTGCCGTGAGAGTACTTGATCATATGCGAATGCGGCTGCAGCAGTTCCAGGAGGAGAGCGGCAACCATTACAACCTGGAGGCAACACCGGCTGAAGGCACCGGCTTTCGGCTGGCCGGTCTTGATGCAAAACGCTTCCCCGATCTTCGCTGCACCCTGCAGACAAAGAAGGGGGAACAGCTCCCCATCTACTCCAACTCCACCCAGCTGCCGATCAACTACAGTGACGATATTTTTGAGATCCTTGACCTCCAGGACCCTCTGCAGTCCCGCTACACAGGAGGCACTGTGCAGCACGTCTTTCTCGGAGAATCGGTCACCGATCCGGAGGCAGTGAAATCATTTGTGAAAAAGGTGTGCAGCTCCTACAGCCTGCCCTACTTCACCATCACCCCGTCATTTTCCATCTGCCCCGACCACGGCTATCTGCGCGGAGAGGTCCAGCAGTGCCCCGAATGCGGTACAACAACGGAAATATATTCACGGGTGGTTGGCTATCTGCGACCGGTCAGCCAGTGGAACAGCGGGAAGCGGGAGGAATTTGCCCTGCGCAGCAGGTATCAGATGACCAAGAACGGGACAGGCCGCTGAAAATGAACTTTGGAGGAATACAGCGTTTTTCCCTTTGTGACTATCCCGGAAAGACTGCAGCGGTTCTCTTCTGCCAGGGCTGCAACTTTCGCTGCCCCTTCTGCCACAATGGCGATCTCCTGACTGTTGAAAACCCTGCCGAAACGGTGGATGAATCTGAAATAAGCACATTTTTGAAAAAACGAAGAGGTCTTCTGGACGCCGTTGTTATCACCGGAGGGGAACCAACCCTGCAGGCCGATCTACTGGATTTCTGCCGCAGAATTCAGCACCTTGGTTTTGCAGTCAAGCTTGACAGCAACGGCTCAAACCCCGCGGTTCTGGAGAAACTGCTGAAACATAACTGCATTGACTTTATTGCCATGGATATTAAAGCTACACCAGACAATTATCAGCATCTGACCGGAGTTCCGGTGGACCTTGAGGCCATCAGCCGCTCCATAAAAATTATTGAGAAAGCTGCAATTCCGGCACTCTTTCGCACCACCTGGGTCCCATCTCTGCATCACAAAGAGGAACGCCGGCAGATTCCGGCCATGCTGCCGTCACATATCCGTCATATTTACCAGACATATAAGCCGGACAACGCTCTGGAACCCGCAATCTGCCAGTAACAATGGCCAGGAAACTCCACAGAAAATGAAACCATCATCCCTTGCTCTTATCCGAAAACTGCACCGCTGGGCCGGACTGCTTCTGGCTGCACTGGTAATCTTTTACTGCTTCACAGGTCTCCTGCTCAATCACCGGAAATCCTTTAACTACTTCATTGAAAAGGAGATCACCATCTCCAGTGTGAAACACTCTGATACCGCAATCATGAGAGAGTTCATTGATTTCTACAGGGAGCAGATCGGGCGCAGTGATGACCCCACCGTGATCCGGATACGTGGTGGAAAGACCATAGAGTTCCTCTATGGATCACACGGCAAGACAACCTTTATCATAGATCCTGCCAAGGGAGAGATGAAGAAAATCGAAAAGCGCCCGCAACAGCCATGGAACAGACTTAACAGCATTCACAAGGTCTTCAAGACAGGCACCACCTGGCTGCTCATCGCCGATTTCACCTGTATTGCCATTCTCCTGCTTACCCTGAGCGGACTGATTATCTTCCGCTACCGGCCTCTGGACTGGCTCCTTGTGGGCGGAGGAGTGGCTCTTCTGCTGCTGGGACTGTTTTCTGCCTGACAGAGGGAAATCTAGTAAAGTGCCTCAAGGGCATCAAGCAGACTGGCAACGGCTACAATTTCAAGGCCTTTCACTGGCCGTTGCGGGGCATTTGCCCTGGGAATGACAGCCCTTCGGAAACCATGCTTTGCAGCCTCCTTCAACCGGGCTTCTCCATTGGCAACCGGCCTGATCTCACCACTGAGTCCGATCTCTCCAAAGAAGAGTGAATCATGGGGGATCACCCGATCCTGAAGACTGGACACTATTCCCACCATCGCGGCAAGATCGGAACTGGTCTCAATGACCCGGATTCCACCCACCACATTCACATAGACCTCATCACTTGCCGTGGCCAGGCCGCCGTGCTTGGCGAGAACGGCAAGCAGCATGGCTATCCTGTTCTGATCCATGCCGACGGCAAGCCGCCTCGGATTCCCGGACTGGCTCTCGGTGACCAGTGCCTGGATCTCAACCAGCAGTGGCCGGGTCCCCTCCCAGACAACGGTCACCGCACTGCCGGATGCCGGTGAGTCTGAGCGTGACAGAAACATGGCAGAGGGATTCTTCACCTCTTTGAGACCCCTGTCGGTCATGGCAAAAAAGCCGAGTTCCCCCACGCTGCCGAAACGATTTTTATCGGCCCGTAAAATACGGTATCGGGCATCATCGGTGGAAGAGAGTACCACCTGGGCATCAACAATATGACTGAGTGTCATGGGGCCTGCCAGGGACTGATCCTTGGTGACGTGACCCACCATGAAGATGGAGGTACTGGTCTCCTTGGCATAACGGGTGAGGATGGCAGCTGATTCCCGTACCTGGGAAATGGAGCCGGGCGCCGAATCAGAGGTCTTTGAATGAACCACCTGAATGGAGTCTATCACCACCAGCCGCGGCTGCTCCTGATCCATCACCTTG
>JAMOMO010000430.1 GCA_027067035.1 Desulfobulbaceae bacterium | reverse complement strand
CGGAAATGCTGCGGGCAATTCTGAAAAAAGGGGCCGGCCGGGCACGTGAGAAAGCAAGCCTTACCCTTGATCTTGTCCGTGACCGGGTGGGGCTGAAGTACTGATTGTTTTATTCAGGAATCCGTGACGAAAATTTGCTACTATATATCAGAGTATTCTGATTGTACCTGTTTTGCTGACAGGTGATGGGGAAAAAAGAGCAAAAAATATAAGCTTTGTACTGAGGATGCCATGGATAGGTCAGGGACTGTGGGAAGAAAAGTACTGTTGTGTGCATTTTTCGTTCTTGCTGCAGCGGTTCCATCTCTGCAGGCAGAGGAACCAGCGGCAGAACCCTTTCTGCTGGTCGAAGATCCCTGGCCACCCTATACTCTGGGGGAGAGTGGACACGAGGTTCAGCAGGGCCTTATAGTGGAGTTGATGCTGGAGCTGTTCCAGCGGATCGACCAGCCTCTGCGCCTGGAACTGTATCCGTGGAAACGGTGTATTTATATGGTGCGGAACCGGAAGGCTGATGCCCTGATGCTCACTGTGAAGACCGTTGAACGAGAGCAGTTCGCCTATTTCCCGACACCGTTTTTTGTCAATAAGATACAGTTTTTCCATAAGAGGGACAGTCCGTTTTCCTGGAATGAATTTTCCGATTTGAAAGGGCTGACCATTGGTATTGTGGATGGGGCAAAGTATTCCCAGGAGTTTCAGGATGCCATTGTCCGTTATGGGCTCAGCGTTGAACTGGTGAGTTCCATTGAGATCAATCTCAAAAAATTACAGGCCGGGCGGATTGATATTACACCGGTGCTTGATGTGGTGGCGGCCAGTATCATTGCCTCGGACGACGGGTTTGCAGGAGAGTTTGCCGTTGCTGAAAAGCCGTTGAAAGTGACGCCCATGCAGATGGCCATCGGTCGCTCTTCCCGCCTCATGGAGTATCGGGACGCTGTTAATGCTGCCATTATGGAGATGAAGAGTGACGGTACCGTGGCCTCCGTTTATGCAAAGTATGTCCCTCAGCTCTCCGGGCCCTGAAGTGGTGAGTGTCGCACACAAAAAAAGGCCTGACTGCCAACGGGCAGTCAGGCCTTTTTTTGTGTGATAACTGTCTGTTTTCTCAGAAGTCAATCAGCTCCACGTCAAAGACCATGGTGGCATTTGGTGGAATGGGTCCGCGTCCTGCAGGACCATAGCCGAGACTGGCCGGAATGATAAGAACCCTCTTCTCCCCTTTTTTCATGGAGAGCAGTGCCTCATCCCATCCTTTGATAACCCTTCCCTGCCCGACAGGGAACTCTATTGGCTGGCCGCGGTCAACGGAAGAGTCAAATTTTGTTCCATCAAGCAGTTTTCCGGTGTAGTGAACTTTCACCATGGTTCCCGGCGCGGGTGTTTCGCCGCTTCCCTCTTCAACAACCACATACTTCAGGCCTGAATCGGTGGTGATGGCATCGGGCCACTGTCCCTTGATCTGCTCCATGGCCTCCTCCATGGCTGCCAGCTCTTTTTCTCTGGCACGTTCCTCCTGACCGGCAATGAGAGCATCAAATGCCGCCTGGTCACTTTTGAAGGCCTCTGCGTCCGCACCGACACGGATTATTTCAACTTTATTGAGTTTGTCGTCCTTTTCAATGGCGTCCACCACATCCTGGCCGGAAACAACGTGTCCAAAGACGGTATGTTTGCCGTCAAGGTGGGGGGTGGCAACATGGGTGATAAAAAACTGGCTGCCGTTGGTTCCAGGGCCTGCATTGGCCATGGAGAGAACTCCCGGGCCGTCGTGCTTGAGGCTTGGATCAAATTCATCAGGGAAGGTGTAGCCTGGTCCCCCTGTTCCGGTACCTAGCGGGCAGCCACCCTGGATCATGAAGTTGTCGATGACCCGGTGAAAGGTCAATCCGTCATAAAAAGGGGTGCCTTCTGTTCCCGCACCGCCGCCGAGCTGCTTGGTTCCTTCTGCAAGACCAACAAAGTTGGCCACGGTAATCGGGGTTTTTTGGTATTCGAGTTTACAGATAATATCGCCTTTTTCAGTGATGAATTTGGCGTATAGACCATCTGCCAGTTTGCTTTCTGCCATTACAGTGTCTCCAAATGAAATAAGTAAAAGAAAAAATGTCACGATGAGTGAAAAACCTATTTTATGCATGATTGTTCCTTCTGGAAAGGGGGGACGTGATAAAAAGTTCTCTCGGCTATTATTACTCAATCGGGAGCAAGAAAAAAAGGGAAAATGGGAATAAAATGGCGGTTTAATCGGGTTTTGTCGTCTCATGTGTGATTCCTGTTGACTCATTTCCAGATCTTGAGTCTATTAGTATGATTTTTGTCTGTACAGTTTGCTTGTGTGGGAAAGGCTTGCTTCTTCTCCGGATTATCTGAAGAAAAGCTTTTCTCCTGATCAGGATATCAGCTGTAGACTCTTTCTTCATGTTTTCCGGTTTTTATTCGTCACAGTGATATCTTAAAAGGTTGAGCAGGAAGCCGCCGGCCTCTTTATTCTCATTCCTGGATCCGTGACAAAAACGTGGCAACAGGTGTAATAGTGTGTTGATTGTATAAAAGTATCTGTAAATATCTGCCTGGCTTTTATCAATCTCTCCAGATTAGACAGGCTCCACCCCCATCGAACGCTCACAGATTCAGGCCATTGAGAATAATACTTTCAGGGCCCTGGTATATCGTCAGCAGAATGGGTGGCTGGATCCCGGTGATTACAGAGACCAGCAACTGCATGGACGAAATAGAGCGGTTCGGGGCATGAAGAGACGACAGGAAGAACAAAATTTACTGCCGGTATAGAGACACTAAAAGAACAGGCTCTGCTGCAGAGCTGCATACCTACGAAGCAAAATAGAAGGGAAATATATGAAGGCATTGATTGCTCTCGAAGATGGAACCTTGTTTGAGGGGCGTTCCTTCACCGGGCCTGGTGAGGCCGTTGGTGAGATCGTTTTTAACACCTCCATGAGCGGGTATCAGGAAATTTTAACTGATCCCTCCTATACCGGTCAGATTGTGACCATGACCTATCCACTCATTGGGAACTATGGCGTGAACAGTGCTGACATGGAGTCAGCAGGTGTTCACCCTAAAGCCTTTCTCATTAAAGAGTATAACGGCTTTCCGTCAAACTTCAGATCTGAGCAGACCCTTGCTGAATTCCTGGGCGATTACGGGGTGCTTGGTGTGGAGGGTTTTGATACCCGTGCCCTGGTGCGTCATATCCGTACCAGAGGAGCCATGAAGGGGATTGTCTCCACAGAAGATCTTGATCCGGAATCACTTGTCAGCCGTGCCCGTGCATGGACCGGTCTTGTCGGGCAGGATATGGTGAGTAAGGTCAGCTGCAGAGAGCCTTACGGCTGGGCCGATAACTGTGTGGTCCCGGGAAGCGATTTCAGTACCGCCCAGCCCGGAATGACCGATCCTTTGAAAGTAGTGGCCTTTGACTTCGGCCTGAAATATAACCAGTCAAGGATATTTACGGAGAAGGGCTGTCAGGTTCAGGTGGTTCCCGCCTCAACGGACGCTGAAACCGTATTGGCCATGAATCCCGACGGCATCTTCCTTTCCAATGGTCCCGGTGACCCCGAAGGTGTTCCCGGAGTGGTGGAAACCATCCGCACCCTCCTTGGCAAAAAGCCGATGTTTGGAATCTGCCTCGGACATCAGATCCTGGGGCTGGCCTATGGTGGAAAGACCTTTAAACTGAAATTCGGCCACCGTGGCGGAAATCAGCCGGTGAAAGATCTCAGTACCGGAAAAGTTGAAATCACCTCACAGAACCATGGCTTCTGCGTGGATATGGACAGTCTCAGTCCCGATGAGGTGGAACTGACCCATGTGAACTTGAATGACGGCTCTGTTGAAGGGATGCGCCATAAAAAATATCCCGCATTTTCAGTCCAGTATCATCCTGAACATGCACCCGGCCCCCATGACGCCATGTATTTGTTTGACAGATTCATTGAAATGATGCGCAACTAAGAAGCCAACAGAAATCAACGTAAAAAGACTCCCATGCCAAAACGAACAGATATAAAAAAGATTCTTATCATAGGTTCCGGTCCCATTATTATCAGTCAGGCCTGTGAATTTGACTATTCAGGTGCCCAGGCAGTGAAGGCCCTGAAGGAAGAGGGTTACGAAGTTGTGCTTATCAACTCCAATCCGGCCACCATCATGACCGATCCGGAGCTTGCCGATTTTACGTATATTGAGCCTATCACGCCTGAGATGGTGATCAAGGTTATCGAGAAGGAGCGTCCCGATGCCCTGCTGCCCACCCTTGGTGGACAGACCGCCCTGAATACCGCCATCAAGGTTGCCGAAACCGGGGCCCTTGAAAAGTACAACGTCGAGATGCTTGCCGCCAACATTGATGTTATTAAAAAGGCAGAGGGCAGGGAGGAATTTAAGGAGGCCATGGAGAATATCGGTCTCAATGTCCCGAAATCCTACATTGTACACACCCTTGAAGAGGCGATGAAGGCCGGCGACGATATAGGCTTTCCCATCATTGTTCGTCCCAGTTTTACCCTGGGCGGAACCGGTGGCGGTGTTGCCTATAATCGTCAGGAACTGGAGGAACTCTCCTCATCCGGTCTTGATCTCTCCATGACCACTGAGATCATGCTCGAGCGGAGTCTGCTCGGCTGGAAGGAGTATGAGCTTGAGCTGATGCGTGATTCCAAGGACAATGTGGTTATTATCTGTTCCATAGAAAATATTGATGCCATGGGTGTTCATACCGGTGATTCCATCACCGTGGCCCCGGCCCAGACCCTGACTGATCGAGAGTATCAGGATATGCGGGATGCCTCCATTGCCATTATCCGCGAGATTGGAGTTGAAACCGGTGGTTCCAATGTACAGTTTGCAGTGAACCCGGCAGATGGCGAGCTGATGGTCATTGAGATGAATCCCCGTGTCTCCAGGAGTTCCGCCCTTGCCTCCAAGGCAACGGGTTTTCCCATTGCCAAGATTGCGGCAAAGCTCGCTGTCGGCTTCACTCTGGATGAGATCAAAAATGATATCACCCGGGAGACCTATGCCTCCTTTGAGCCCACAATCGATTACTGTGTGGTAAAAATTCCACGCTGGACCTTTGAAAAATTCCCGGAAGCGGAAGATGTGCTCTCCACTGCCATGAAGTCCGTGGGAGAGACCATGGCCATGGGAAGAACCTTTAAAGAGGCCTTTCAGAAGGGTATGCGTTCCCTTGAGACCGGCAGGTTCGGTTTCGGCGGGGATGGCAAAGAAGAGCTGGGTCACCTGGAAATGGAAGATCTTGAGGCCGGTCTGCGGAAACCAAATTCCAAACGGGTCGGTTATATCCATGAGGCTCTGAAACGTGGTCTGACAATAGAAGAGCTGTTTGAGCTCACCTCCATAGATCCGTGGTTTCTGTATAATTTTCAGCAGATTGTTGCCAGGGAAAACGAGATCCTTGCCAAAGGTTTTCAGGGGCTTGATAAAGACTTTCTCCAGGGCTGCAAGGAGTATGGCTTCTCAGACCATCAGCTGGCACATCTCACCGGTACCTCTCCAAGAGATGTCCGGGAACTGAGAAAGAAGCTGGGCGTTGAACCTGTCTATAAACTGGTGGACACCTGCGCCTCTGAGTTTGAGTCATATACTCCGTATTACTACTCAAGCTATGAACAGGAAAATGAGGCATCTGCCAGCGGCAACAAAAAAATCATGATCCTTGGCGGCGGACCCAACCGAATCGGCCAGGGTATCGAGTTTGATTACTGCTGTGTTCACGCCTCCTTTGCTCTGGCTGAGATCGGTGTGGAATCCATCATGGTGAACTCCAATCCCGAGACCGTTTCCACCGATTACGATACCTCGGATAAACTCTACTTTGAACCCCTGACCTTTGAAGATGTGTTGAGCATCATTGATCTTGAAAAACCGGATGGGGTTATTGTGCAGTTTGGCGGCCAGACACCTCTGAATCTTGCAGTGGCCCTTGAAGAAGAAGGGGTCAGCATCATCGGTACCCCTCCTGATTCCATTGATCGGGCTGAAGACAGAAAGCGTTTCCAGCAGTTTCTCCAGAAGCTGGGACTGCGG
>JAMOMO010000429.1 GCA_027067035.1 Desulfobulbaceae bacterium | reverse complement strand
CTCTTTTTTGGGAAAGCGGTTAATGGAGCCGTCTTCCTGCATGGATTCAATGGATTTGAGCCGTTCAATGGAGTTCTTGATGGTCTGGAAGTTGGTGAGCATTCCACCAAGCCAGCGATGATCAACATATGGCATACCACAACGTACAGCCTCTTCCTTGATGATGGTACGGGCCTGACGTTTGGTTCCCACAAAGAGAAGATTTCCCCCCTTTGCAATCTCATTGGTAACAAATTCACTTGCTATATCAAAGAGTTTTTTACTCTTATCCAGATTGATAATATAAATGCCGTTACGCGGTCCATAGATATAGGGTTTCATCTTTGGATTCCAGCGACGGGTCTGATGGCCAAAATGAAGGCCGGCCTTAAGCATTTCTTTTACTGTAACTTTTCCCATATTATTCTCCTATCCGGTTAAACGTCCATCCCTCCTTCATCATTGCAACTGAGTTACAGTGACACCGGAATACGGTGAGATGTGCGAATTGTATTTTTTTCACCCCATGTGAAAAAAACGACTGCTGTTAAGCTTTACAAAACCTATTTTTATACCATACCCAATTGTAGCACGCAAGTTTTAGCATTACTTTAGAGAAGATTTTCCCGAAAGCAATGCAGACACTTTTTACCTTTTCAAAAGCGAGGATGGAGCACCAAGGAAATTCTTCACCCATTCAAATGCAAATTTGAGCAACTCGGTATCCGATTCATTGATCCTCCGCTTTTGATCCCTTGAAACGGTAAAACGATCAAGCAGAGAATGTTTGGCAACCATAATCCGGAAATTATCAATATCAAAACATGCGGTAAACGCAACCTGCTGTTTAGGCCCTCCACTGCCCTCGCCTGCCCAGGGATTACCTGAAAAGACGGTATCAAGTTCTGCCCATAAATCATTCATCAGGTTGAACTCGTCAAGGCGCTGATTTCTGATCCACTTTTTAACTGTGAAGGACTTTTCCTCTTTATGACCAAGGCAATAGTCATGATGAGTCATCAGATAAAAATCCTGCCCTGCGCCCTTTTCCGGAGAGCGGTCCACCCCCCTTTCCAGGGGATACGTCCTGCAGCTTGAAGGCCGGTCCGCATAAACCCCGCAACCGTTATCAACAAGAAAGGGACAGGACTTTTCCTCATCATCATTGAGACGGAGCATAATGGAGGGAAAATAGGGGTGGCTGATCCCTTTCACAACATTTGTATACTTCTCCATAAATTCCTGGGAACTGATGCCAAGTGCCTCTTTCAACCGGAGTATGTCATACGGGTAAAGGAACATATCCACATTTCTGCAGCACAACATGTAACATTCCACCTCGGGATGACAGTGGAAGTTGAACTTCTCTTTTCC
Source organism: Desulfobulbaceae bacterium (assembly GCA_027067035.1). Classification (GTDB taxonomy): domain Bacteria; phylum Desulfobacterota; class Desulfobulbia; order Desulfobulbales; family Desulfocapsaceae; genus Desulfocapsa. The sequence continues at coordinate 4,733 of JAMOMO010000429.1, read as the reverse complement.
AATCGGTTCCATCCCTTCAGGGAATTCTTTTGCTCGACTCATGACTTTCACTTTGAAACGAAAAGGTGATTTGAACTGCCAAAAAAACTAAAAAAAAAGCTGATATGAATTGAATCATATCAGCTTAAACAAACAGGTCCTGTCAGAAAAAGGTATTAACTTTCACTCTCTTCGACAGCACTCTCACTATAGGTGACAAGTTCCAGAATTGCCATGGGCGCTGCATCACCACGACGCTGACCGGTCTGGATAATTCGTGTGTAGCCGCCGTTTCTGTCGGCAAACTGTCCGGAAATCTCGTCAAAGAGTTTGGCAACAACATCCCGGGAACGGATAAAACTCATTGCCTGGCGTTTTGCATGCAGATCTCCACGTTTTGCAAGGGTGATCATCTTATCAACCACCTTACGCACCTCTTTGGCCTTCGGGGTGGTGGTGACAATACGCTCATGCTCAAATACGGAAGTAACCATATTGCGAACCATGGCTTCCTTATGCGAAGTGGTACGCCCGAGTCTTTTTCCAGCTTTTCTATGTCTCATAATTCTATCCTCAACTCAAATCTGCAGTCTGCAGATTGATCAGTAATAATACCTTTTTTACAGCTCAGAGTCGTCGTTATTTTCAGCAACTTCCGGCGGTGTCCAGTTCTCGATCTTCATACCGAGCGTGAGATCCATTTCAGTGAGAAGGGCCTTGATCTCATTGAGAGACTTGCGACCAAAGTTCTTGGTCTTGAGCATCTCCTGATCAGATTTCTGGCAAAGCTCACCGATAAAGTTAATATCGGCATTTTTCAGACAATTGGCAGAACGAACAGAGAGTTCAAGGTCCTCAACTGGTTTATTCAGGTTGGGATTAAGGGGTTCTATATCTCCCTTGTCCTCTTCTGTCTTCTCCGGTTCAACCTCAGCCTCGTCAAAATTAATAAACGGGGTGAGCTGCTCTTTTAAAATTTTGGCGGCAAAAGCAAGGGCATTCTCAGGTTTAACACTTCCGTCTGTCTCAACTTCCATGGTCAATTTGTCATAGTCGGTCTGCTGTCCGACACGCGCATTGGAAATTGAATACTGAATCTGACGAATGGGTGTGAAAATGGCGTCAATGGGTATCTGACCGATTGCCAGATCATCCTTGACCTGTTTTTCTGCCGGCTGATATCCCTTGCCCCACTCAACGGTGAGTTCAGCCCGGAATTCAGTGTCTCCTGTGAGAGTACAGATCAACTGCTCGCCGTTCATAACCTCAATGGCGGCGTTCCCTGAAATATCGGCTGCTGTTACTTCACCAGGTCCTTTTTTCTCAATGGTGACCGTCTGGGCCTCATCAGAGTTCAGCTGAAGCCTGACCTGTTTGAGATTAATAATAATCTCACTCACATCTTCTTTCACATCTTCCATGGATGTGAATTCATGAAGCGCTCCCTCTATTTTGACTGTGGTAATTGCCGCACCCTGAATGGAGGAGAGCAAGATACGTCTCAGAGAGTTGCCTATGGTTGCTGCAAACCCCCTTTCGAGTGGCTGGCAAACAAACTTTCCATAAGTACTGGTATGCTTGGCCTTATCTACCTCAAGTGGCTCCGAATGAATAAGCTCGTGCCAGTTACGGTAAATAGGGAGTGTTTCTTCAGCATTTTGGGTCATGAGTTTCCTACCTTCTGGTTTGCAATATGATCACCATATTGCCAATTCAGTGTGATTATTTTGAGTACAGTTCAACAATCAGCTGTTCCTGAATAGGCATCGTGATTTCATCGCGATTGGGCAGAGCCTTAACCGTGGCTTTAAATGCATCTTTTTCAAGCTCAAGCCAAGTTGGTATTCCACGTCTGGCAACAGCTTCCATGCTCTCAACAAGATATGAATTGGTTCTACTCTTCTCTTTCACTGTGATCACATCACCAACTGAAACCAGAAAAGAGGGAATATTCACCTTTCTTCCATTAACAAGGATGTGATTGTGACGGACCAGCTGTCGTGCCTGTTTCCGTGAAGAGGCAAACCCAAGACGAAAGACGGTGTTATCAAGACGACGCTCAAGCATAATCAACAGGTTTTCACCCGTGATTCCTTTCTGGAGGTCGGCTTTATGAAAGTAATTACGGAACTGCCCTTCAAGCATTCCATATATATTTTTAACCTTCTGCTTTTCCCGTAACTGAACACAGTAGTCAGAGACCTTTCTAAAACGGGCCTGACCATGCTGACCGGGAGGCACAGCTCTTCTTTCAAATGAACACTTGTCAGAATAACAGCGATCACCCTTAAGGTATAATTTCAGATTTTCTCGTCTGCAGCGACGACAGGCAGCTCCTGTATATCTAGCCACTTTATTCTCCGATTAATGTAATGTAACGTGAAATAATTCTATTCCGACAAGATCAGTTAGACCCGACGACGTTTGGGGGGTTTGCAACCATTGTGAGGAACTGGTGTTACATCAACAATTTTGCTTACTTCAAATCTTGTGTTTATTAATGCTCTGAGTGCAGCCTCACGACCGGGTCCCGGTCCCTTGACACGAACCTCAATTTTTCTGAGTCCATGTTCAACAGCTTTCTCAGCAGCTTCTGCCATTGCCTTCTGGGCCGCAAAAGGAGTCGATTTACGAGATCCTTTGAAGCCAAGAACACCAGCCGAACACCAGGATATAACATTTCCCTGCTTGTCCGAAATGGTCACAATGGTATTATTAAAAGTAGAGTAGATAAAGACAATCCCTTCAGGAATATTCTTTTTTACCCTTTTCTTATTTGATCCGGCACGTTTTGCTCCAGCCATTTTTTACACCTGTATCAATATATTATTTACGGCTGCCAGCACCACGACGTGGGCCTTTTTTTGTTCTGGCATTCGTTTTTGTCTTCTGTCCCCTGCATGGAAGCCCCATGCGATGACGACGACCACGGTAACAGCCAAGGTCAGTAAGACGCTTGATATCCATGGATACCTCACGACGCCTGTCACCTTCCACTGTATATTCAGACTCAATAATCTTACGAATACGAGTTACATCCTCACCACCAAGATCATCACTGCTCATGGTGTGTGGGAGATCGGCCTTATCCAGGATTTCTCTGGCTGAGGTCAGCCCAATTCCATGAATATAGGTAAGTGCACGATCCATGTGTTTGTTTTTTGGAAGATCAACTCCCGCTATACGTGCCAAAATACGTACTCCTTAAAAAAAAGTGACAATAAATGGATATTGTCTGTCTCAAAATGAGATGCTTATCCCTGACGCTGTTTATGCTTTTTCACTTTACAGCTGACCCGGACCACGCCTTTACGTTTAAATACCTTGCAATCACTACACATTTTCTTGACAGAAGATCTGACTTTCATGTGAAACTCTCTTATTTTTTCTTTTTATTATTCTTGGCCCTGAAAGTAACGCGTCCCCTGGTAAGATCATACGGGGACAATTCAATGGTAACTCGATCTCCGGGCAGAATCTTAATAAAATGCATTCGCATCTTTCCAGAAATATGGGCAAGAACTTTATGACCATTGTCCAGCTCAACGCGAAACATGGCGTTGGGGAGGGGTTCAACAATGGTACCTTCAACTTCAATGGCTTCTTCTTTGGCCATAAATACGCTCCTAATACGAACACAATCTGATCGAAAAAGGCACAATAGTAAACTATCCACTCAAAAAAGAGAAGGATTATTTTACTCAATGCCCAAAATTTTGTCTCTTGAGCTCAGAACCAGCGGACCGTCAGCCGTTACCGCAACCGAGTGCTCAAAATGGGCAGATGGTTTTTTATCCGCCGTAATCACCGTCCAGCCATCCCGCAACACCTTCACCTTATGGGTTCCGAGATTCACCATGGGCTCTATGGCAATAACCATCCCCTCAATGAGGCGCGGTGATTGCCCGCCCTGAACATAATTCGGGATTTCAGGGCCTTCATGGAGGGAGCTGCCGATACCATGTCCCACGAACTGGCGTACTATCGAATAGCCTTTGTCCTCCACATATTCCTGTACTGCCTTGGAAATATCTGCGATCCGGTTTCCGGCAACAACCTTTTCTATGGCAAGCTCCAGTGATTTACTGGTGGCAAGCATAAGCTGATGCGTTGCATGATTCACCTTTCCAACTGGAATGGTGAGTGCTGAATCCCCGAAAAAACCTTTATACCGGACACCAAAGTCTACGGAAAGGATATCACCCTTTTTTAACTTCCGTTTCCTTGAAGGGATTCCATGCACCACCTCTTCATTAATCGAGGTACATAAACTGGATGGAAAACCGTGGTATCCCTTAAAAGCAGGTTCACTTTTCCGTTTCCTGCACAGTTCCTCGGCCATCTGGTCAAGCTCATAGGTACTGATACCCGGCTCAACGGCCTCCTGAACCATACAGAGAACTTCTGCAACTATCTGATTTGCTTCCTGCATGATCAGAATCTCATCAGGATTCTTTACCAGGATAGGCTTTGAGGCCTGTTGCCCTTCAGCACAGCAGTTCATGACTCAGCTATTTCTTTCCTGTTGATTTCATAAATCCGTCATAATTGGTCATCACCATTTGCGACTGCACCTGGGAGACGGTATCGATGGCAACGCCGACGATAATCAGAAGGGCGGTTCCACCAAAGTAAAACGGAAGATTAAATTTAGAAATCAGAATGGTCGGCAGTACACAGACAACACTGAGATAAATGGCGCCTACCACAGTGAGGCGAGTCAGAACCTTATCTATAAAATCAGCGGTTTTACG
>JAMOMO010000428.1 GCA_027067035.1 Desulfobulbaceae bacterium | reverse complement strand
CCTTTTCCGGCTTCCCCGGCTCGTGCGGCCTCAATGGTGGCATTCAAGGCAAGGAGGTTGGTCTGGTCTGAAATTTCCGTGATAACCTCAGTTACCTTGGATATCTGGTTGGCAGCTTTCCCAAGGGCATCTACTTTCTGTGAAGAACTGCTTGCAAGCTTGACAGCATCTTCCGTGATATCTCTGGCTTCTTTTGTTTTTGCATCAACCTCTGCAATGGAGTTTGTTACCTCCTCAGAAGCGGTGGCCACGATGGAGACATTGGTGGATGCCTCCTCACTGGCTGCAGCGACTGAATTCATATTGTTACTCAGCTGTTCGGTTGCAGCAGCCACCGAGCTTGCACGGTCCGAGACATTGCCACTGTTTTCAGACATTGACTGGGCAATGACATTCAACTCAGTTGAGGTGGAGGACAGGCCGAGAACCTCACTGTTCATGTTGCCGATTATGGTATTGAGTTTATCTGCCATCTTGTTTAAGGCAGTGGCAAGCAGGCCGAGCTCATCTTTTTGTTTCAGATCCAGTCGCCTGGTGAGATCACCGTCGGCCAGAGATTCGGCCAGGTCAACGGACTTTCTCAGGGTACTGCTGATTTTTTTCGATATGAAAAAGCTGAAGAGAAACGCCAGCAGCAGTGCCAGGATTGTAAGGGTCACAATCATTCTGATTTTGAGCGTCACATTATTCTGTAATTCCTGATTCCCTTTCTGGACACTCTTGTTCACCAGTTCACTGATATCTGAAAATGTGGCTTTAATGCTCTTGAGTGATTTTCTGGTTTTTGTATTGTAGATGACCATGGCGTCATCCTTGAAGCCGTCATCCTCGTCCACTTTTGCCTGGATCTCTTTGGCGGACTCATGGAGATCACGGTGGGGACCTTCCAGTTTGTTGAACATCGGTGCCAGGGAAGGCTGGATCTTCTCCGCCTCTTTCCGTTTGTCACTGTAGAGCCACTTACCCAGTTTACAGCTATGGTCATTGGTGGAAACGTTCAGTGTGGTGGCATTGTCATCAAGCAGGAAGATTATCACCCTGTTTTGCCAGTTCATGTGGTCGATCTCGCGGTTCAGCATGTTATCCGCCAGTTCTCCCAGATAGATGTTCTGGTCAATTTGTTTTGCCAGATTTTTAAAACCGTAACCGCTGACCAGACTGATGACGATCAGTAAGAGGCCGACAAAACCAAAACCGATGGCCAGTTTTTTGACCATTGATATATCATTCCAACGCATTATACAAATCTCCTGTAGATATCGATGCCACTATGTGCTGTGACTTCCTGCTCGATCACTTTCTCCTATATCATTGTATGATAAATCGTGCGCAGGACAAAATTGTTTTATGGATTTTTAAAAAAAACAAGAAAAAAGAATTCGGGAGAGAGCAGGGAAGGTCGAAAAACGCAAAAGGGCAGCCGGAGATGGTTTCTCCGGCTGCCCTGAATAAAAATGATACCTGAAGGATCTGTCAGTGTTTGAATGAACGCTGACCGGTGAACATCATGGCAACTTTGGGATCGGCCTCGTTGCAGGCCTCAATGGTATCAGAGTCACGCATGGAGCCGCCAGCCTGGAGTATGGCGGAGACACCCTGTTCTATACCAACATCTGCACCATCTCTGAAGGGAAAAAAGGCATCGGAGATCATGACTGATCCCGGAAGGTTTGCCCGATCTTCCCTGACCTTTGCATCAATGGCCTCCTTTTCTGACTGATCTCTTTTTCCCTGCGAAATTTCGAGACAGAGATCGGCATAGGGAATTTTGTGTTCATCAAAACAGAGGATATCTGCATATTTGATGTAGGCCTTGTGGACTGCGATTTCAGCAACTCCCACCCGGTCCTGCTCACCTGTGCCGATTCCAACGGTACAGCCGTCCTTTATATAGAGAACAGAATTGGACGTTACCCCGTGCTCAACGGCCCATCCAAAGATCATGTCATCAATTTCACGCTGGGTGGGTTCACGGTCACATTTGTACTCCACACCTTTTCTGGTGGCAGTGGCAGGCTGAAGATCTGCAATGGAGCGGATTGAGTTTACTGCGGATTGCTGGACAATGATTCCACCATCAATGAGGCTTTTGAAATCAACAAAGCGAAATTTCTCGAAATCAGCCAGCCGGTCGATTGCGCCCATTTGGATGACCCGAAGGTTTTTCCGTGCGGATAGAATTTCAAGGCTTCCCTCCTCGAAGTCAGGAGCGCAGACTACTTCAAGATAATTTTCAGCCATCATCTTTGCAGTATCAGTGTCAACAGGGCGGCTCATGATGACAGCGCCGCCAAAGGCAGCGATACGGTCACAGCGATTAGCCTTGTTGTAGGCATCGGCAAGGGACTCACCGATGGCAGCACCACAGGGGTTGTTGTGTTTTAAGATAACCGCTGCGGGTTTGTCGGTCATATATTTGATGATATTGAGACCGTTGTCCACATCTGTGAGGTTTATTTTGCCGGGATGTTTGCCAACCTGGAGCATATCTTCCACAGAAATTGCGGATACCAGACCATTTCCGGGTTCAATGAATTTACAGTCGCCCAGGGTGAGATTGCCGTTGACCAGTTCATAGAGCGCTGCCTCCTGATCAGGGTTTTCCCCGTAGCGGATTCCGCGTTCGTCAATGGAACCATCTTCCATTTTAATTCCCCAGGTTCGTTTACGGTATACCAGTTTCTGGTCACCAAAGGAGATGGTCATGTCCATGGGGAAACTGTCCCCAAGAATGGTTGTGTACATTTTTTTAAGATCGCTCATAGTATCACTCCGCTGGAAATTGTTATGTTTTTAGTTGCTTATCTGAAACTCACGATCCCAGTCCTTGCAGACGGGATCAAATCCTTTAGCTCGAATCATGGCACACACTTCATCGAGGGAACGGTGGTCTCCAACGCTGAACTGTTCACCTTCGTGGTCGGACTTTCCGTAGCCGCCCGGGGCGGTACAGGATCCTGCTGAGTATCGAGTGGGTCCAAGTCCAAGCATTCCGTCGCGATAGCGTTCCTCTTCCCGGGTGGAAACAATGAGTCCCACGTCAGGATCAAAGAGGCGAAGGGCAAATATAAGTTGACTGAGGTTTGCTTCCGATACAATCTGTAATGGTTCAAACTCACCTGCTGCAGGCCTCATACGGGGAAAGGAAACGGTGAATGCGGTTGACCAGAACTCACGCCGCAGCCAGTTGAGGTGATGTCCGATGGCGAGCCCTTCGGCACGCCAGTCGGCAAGACCAAGCAGGGCACCGATGCCAACCTCACGCATTCCAGCCGCTGCAACTCGCGCCGGTGTTTCGAGACGATAATCAAAATCACGTTTCTTTCCGGAGAGGTGGACCGTTTTGTAGAGATCCCGGTCATAGGTCTCCTGGTAGACAGCCACTGCTGTGATACCGGCGTTAAAGAGGCGTCGATAGTGTTCAGTGGACATGGGCTGTATCTCAATTGCCACTGCGGCGAACTTGTTACGCAGACGCAGGGCAATGGCTTCCATGTAGTCGACATCAACCGCACTCTCAGCCTCACCGGAAACCAGTAGAATATGCTGGAAACCACGATCATGCAGTATTCCGGCCTCCTGTTCGGCCTCATCAAGGGTCAGGCATTTGCGTTTGATAAGGTTGTCAGCTGAAAAACCACAGTAGGCACAGCGGTTGGTGCAGTAGTTTGAAAGATAGATGGGTGCATAGAGCTGTGTTGTCCTGCCGAAACGTTTCAGGGTTATGTCAGCGGATCGTGCTGCCATTTTCTGCAGAAAGGGTTCGGCGGCAGGGGAGAGCAGGGCGGCAAGGTCATGGAGCTGAAGTCGTTTTCTGCCAAGGGCACGTTCAACATCGGCAGGGCCTGCCTGACTGATTTCCCGGCTGAGCATTCTGAAATCGGGTGAATAAAACATATCAGCTCAGAAACCCCAGGTCAGAGGACAGCTGTCCTGATTCGGGAGAGGAGGCACTGGCCTGCTTGCTTCTCTGTCCCATCCCGGCAAGATACGCGGCTCGTCCAGCCTCGACGGCCTTTGCAAAGGCCTCTGCCATGGCAACAGGGTTGCCGGCAACGGAAATTGCGGTGTTTACCAGTACGGCATCAGCTCCCATTTCCATTGCATAGGCTGCATGGGATGGGGCACCGATTCCTGCATCGACCACAACAGGAACCTTTGCCTGTTCAATGATTATTTCCACCTGAAAGTCCGTGAGAACCCCCTGATTTGTACCGATTGGTGAACCAAGCGGCATGACTGCTGCAGCACCGGCATCCTGAAGTTTCAGGGCGAGGATAGGGTCGGCATTCATGTACGGGAGAACGATAAAGCCGTCCTTGACCAGTTGCTCGGTGGCCAGCAGAGTTTCAACCGGGTCGGGCAGAAGCGTCCGCGGGTCGGGGGTCACTTCAAGTTTCAGCCAGGAAGATCCGGATGCGGCACGGGCAAGGTGAGCGAGCCGAATTGCCTCTTGTGAATCTCTTGCACCGGAGGTGTTCGGGAGAAAGGTGTAGTCGCGAAGACTGAGTGCCTTCATGATATCATCATCGGGGTTATCAAGATCCACACGGCGCAGAGCAACGGTGACCATCTGAGCGTCAGATGCTGCTATGGCCTCGGCCATGACAGCTGATGAGGAAAATTTACCTGTTCCCAGGAAGAGTCTGGAACGAAATTCTGTTCCGGCAATGGTCAGCATATCAGCCGCCTCCAACAAATCGTATTATTTCCACCTGGTCACCGTCGTGAAGGGTTGTCACGGCGTAGCTTTCAGGTTGAATGATTAGGGTATTGAGTTCAACAACAACAGTTTCCGGCTCGAGTTTCAGGAAGATCAGGAGGTCTGTTACTGTCTTGATGTCCTGAAATGATGTGTTGTTGCCGTTTACTGTAAGGTTCATGGTAAGAGCAAAATTGTACGGATTAAAAGAAGTATTTCCTTGATTTGTAACTACTGCTGAAAAGAAATAGGAAGTTCAAGGATACATTTTCAGCACTGATTTCGGGCGGTGCTGAAAAATGATGATTACGATACCTTTGTGCGGCACCCCGCCATTATAATCGGATAGGCCGGTCTTGCCAATACCGATTTTAACAGGAGTGCGGATTGCGGGAATTCAACAGTCCCGGTGGTGAGGAGGGATTGTGGATTTTGCTGAGAGCTCACAGCTGTTCAGGCAGCTGTAGGCTCCAACGGTACATGAAGATCCCAGAACGACGTTATGGAGAAGAGCACCGGGATGAATTTCGCAGCAATCTCCGATGACGCTATTCCCTGAAACAGCAACCCCCGGGTGAAGCAGGACATCCGTACCCACTTCCGCATCTGGGGAAACCTGTATGGTCTCCGGCTGAATCATGGTGACCCCTGCGGCCATCAGTTCACGGTTGCGACGAAGCTGGAGTTCGTGATGGGCCTGGGAGAGTTCCATTCTGGAGTTGACTCCCAGTACGTCCTGGGAGGAGGGGTTGATAAATTTATGAACGGGAAGGCCTTCAGTAACGGCTTCGGTGACGATATCTGTGAGGTACACTTCTCCCTGACTGTTATTGGTTCCGATGTTTTTCAGGTGTGTAAAAAGAAACTGTGTATTGACACAGTAGATACCGGCATTGATTTCCTTGATCTTCTTCTGTTCGGAATCAGCATCTTTTTCTTCGATTATACTGAAAAGATTTTTGTCTTTGTCACTTATGATCCGGCCATAGTGTGTCGGATTTTCCAAAATGGTTGTCATCACTGTGAGTGTGGCATTGGCGGAGCAGTGCTGAGAGGCCATTGCACTCAGGGTTTCAGGACGAATCAGGGGGGTGTCGCCGCAGAGAATCATGGTACAGCCTGTCATGTCGTCTATCGCAGGTTCGGCACAGAGAACGGCATGACCTGTGCCAAGTTGCTCTTTCTGAACTACGGTCTCCACGTGAAAGTCACGGAGACTCTTCTGGACGGATTCCTTCTGATGACCGATGACGACAATGGATTTTGTTGTGTTTAAGGCTGTTGTGGCACGGAGCACATGGTGCAGCATTGGTGCGTAGAAGACCTCATGAAGGACTTTAGCCTTGCTGGATTTCATTCTGGTGCCTTTGCCGGCAGCAAGAATGACCAGGTAGAGTGTTGAGT
>JAMOMO010000427.1 GCA_027067035.1 Desulfobulbaceae bacterium | reverse complement strand
GATTCCCTTTCCCACCACGGCGAAAAATTCCATTGAAGGAATTGTCTATGATAAGGATCGGTTTGATTTTGCGGCATCTGCAATACTCTATGCACGGGATCTTTTTGAAGAGGCCTGCAGGGCACCGCATCCGACACTGAATGGATATGGTTTAAAAGAAGGTGGTGGCTATGAGCTCCTTTTCAGGCGAACGGATGATGCCATAGGCCAGGCAGAGATGCAGCAGGACAGGAATTATGCCCCATTGCAGCAGGGGATTCTGGATGCGGCACCCGCCTATGCCGCCGCCTCTGCCTTACTCGGTTTTTCCATGGACGACTACAGGCCCTGGTTGAACTATCTGCTCATGAGTAAACTTGCCTTTCCAAAGACCAGGGAAATACGAAATATCCGTCATACCCATCATCTGGATGATTTCCACGGGGCCAAGATTGTGGCAAAATCATCTGACAGGGTATCCGATGAACTCTGGGATCTTTCTCTCTTTGTCCTGCGTTTCAGTCCGTTTGTGAGGCTGCGCCGCTTTCTGCGCCATATGAAGGAGAGACTCAATGAATAGGAAACACAATGGCTGAAAAAATTATGAATTCCGGCTTTGACCTGCGTTCAAATCCCCTGCGCCGGGTTTTGGGACACTATCTCCTGAGTCGGGTGATCCCTCTGGGATGTTATCAGAGGGGAGCCGGAATGAAATGTCTCGTTGTCCTGGGTGTTACCGTGTATTTCGGACGTCCGCTGTTCTGGTTTGCAGCCAGGTTTGACCGGACCATGTCAAGGCTGCAGCGGCTGAGGGCAAAACTTCCTCTGCTGTAGCCGTCTCTGTTCATCTCTGTTGGTGAAAAATGAACTTTCTCAGATTTCTTATAAAGTGGAAGTATCCACTGCTGCTCGGCTTCCTGCTTTCTCTCTTATATATTCATTTTTTTGAGAACAGGGCCACTGTGGAACTTGAGATTCAGGTTCCCCAGAAGACCTGGTTCACCCTTTACTGGACTGCGGACGGAAAAGGGTACAGTGAGTGGAGGATGGCCAGGGTCCGGGTCTCGCCAAAACAGCAGCACTATCGATTTTATCTCACTGATATTCGAGATATTGAGAAGCTGCGGATCGACCCTCATATGTTTGAAGGGGAGATAGTACTGAAAAAACTGCTGATCACTCAACGTGGGCAAAAGGACATTGAGTGTATAGCTGATACCGTTCCTTTACAGCCACTGTCCCATATTGATTCACTGCAGTGGAAAGACGATGGGCTCCATGTCTCTTCAACGGGAAACGATCCTCAGCTGGAATACACCGTGGCGCTGCACGATGGTATTTTTGTGAGCTGGTTACTGCTGTTTCGCATTGTGGCGATTTTTTCCTTCACCTTTCTTTTCTTCTCTTTCACCAGGAACTTTCATCGGGAAGAGCAGTTTGTTCCCCTCTTTTTCATGGCTGTATTTGCTCTGGTTGTGGTGATGGGAGCGATTACCAGAGAGAATGTTCATCCGGATGAATATGTGCATCTGGACGCTGCAGAGTATTATGAAAACCATTCTCTGCCCCCAAGGGTGGATGATCCGGAAATACGGGACACCTTCTCAGTGTACGGTGTCTCACGTCTGAATAACTATGAATTACCCTATTTTTTCATCGGGAAATTATCGGTCATGCTGCGGGCATTTCATCTTCCCGAGTATTTCAATCTGCGGGTGTTTAATATCATCCTTTTTGCTGTACTTCTTCTCTATATCCTGAAAAATCCCGCTGCCAGAATGCTCACCGCACCACTGCTGATCTCGCCGCAGATCTGGTATGTCTTCAGTTATTGTAACTCCGATGCATTCGGAATAGTGGTCTCTTTCCTGGTTGCCTGCCAGTTTGTCCTGCCAGGATCCATGCTGAATTCCTATCTTCTGGGAAAGTATCCGGAGAATCGGAAATTACCGATGGTGCTGCTTGGCTGTCTGGTCGGTGCTCTGTTCCTGCTGAAAAAAAATTATCTCTTTTTCACAATCTTTATTGCCGGTTACGGACTGTGGAGAATGCTGCTTCTGGTGGAGCCTGCCAAAAGACGTCTCTACTGCAAACGAATGATTATTCTCGGCTGTCTGGGATTAAGCATTGCAGGGCTCAGGATAGGTGCCGGATATGCTGTGAACGGAATGGATATGGCAGGCAGAAAGGCGCAGGTCCAGGAACAGCTTGCAGATTATGCCTATAAACCGTCCACTCCCCTGGAGGAAAAACATCCGTTTCTGTATCGCAAGGCCCGTGGGGACAGTCTGAAAAAAATTGTTGTTATGGATCGCTGGTTTGAAAAAACCTTTCGAAGTGCCTTTGGCGTGTACGGCTACTTCACTGTCAGTGGAGTGGATATTTATTACAGTCTGGTACGCATTGTGGGGGGAGCACTGTTTCTCCTGCTGTGTGCTGCTCTGATTATCCGGGGAGGGCCCGCCGGCATTTTATTGTTTGCACTGTTTGTCACCTGTGGCGGGGCATTGATCGGGGCCTCCCTGTATCACTCATGGACCATGGATTACCAGACCCAGGGAAGATACCTGTTTCCCCTTATTCCCATGTTTTGTGTCCTGCTGTACCATACCCGCTCACTGATGCAGGGGAGTCTGTACAAGCTGCTCTTTACAAGTCTCTTTGTACTGTCTGTGTACTCATTTGTGTTTGTTGCCCTGTTGAAACTTCCTAAAATTGTATAAGAAATCAGTAAGTAACAACTGGTTTTCGGTGGAGAATTGAATGTCGGAGAATACAAAAATATCTATTCGTACGCTGGGCTATGTTGCCATTATAGCCCTGTCTACCCTGTTCTATGAGTTGTCACTGATACGTATCCTTGATATTCTCTGGTACCCCCATTTTGCCTATATGGTAATTACCCTGGCTCTGCTGGGATTTGGCATATCAGGTGTTGTCACCTCTGTTTTATCTGAACGGAAGACCTTGTTTAGCCGGAGAACACTGCTGTTTCTCACTGTGGCACTGGCTTTCAGCTATGGAGGAATGTTTTTCTTCCTGAACCGTTTTCATATCGATTTTATGAACTTCAGCAGTGTCGCCTATCTGGGGGCCAAGGTTCTTCTTGTCTTTTCAGGACTTGTAACACCTTTTTTCCTCAGTGGTCTCATCCTGTCGATACTGTTCACCAAACATTCAGACAAGTTCGGAAAACTGTACTTCTGGGATCTGGTCGGGGCGGCAATGGGATGTCTTCTTGTTCCCATGCTCATCCCTTCAGTTGGCGGTCCTGGCATGCTCTTTGTTGCAGCGGCCATGGCTCTGGTTGCGGTGAGTTTTATTTGCCGTTCAAAGGCCTTTGTTGCCCTGGCCCTTATTGCAGCAATCGGAATAACGGGTTTTCTGGTGTCACGTGGAGAGAATTATCTGGAGATCGCTTTTCACATGGATAAGCGCGGGTTCCGCTCTCTGCAGGGAGGAAAAATTCTCACAAGATGGGATCCGATCTCCAGAATAGACCTTATTCAGTATCGCAAGGAGTTTATCTGGATTGCCTACGATGGCGGGACCCAGACCAGCTATTTCTATGACTTTGACGGCGATTATGAAAAGTTGCGCAAATCCCTGCCTGAAGAGGCAAAGGAGCAGTTCTGGGATAAATTTGTATTTGCCTCCCACTGGCTGAAAGAGGGAACAGAGCCCACCGTCCTGATTATCGGGGCTGCCGGAGGGCAGGAGACCAAGGGTGCCCTGGCCTTTGGGGCAAAAGAGGTTGATGCCGTTGAAATGGTTGGGACCGTATTGGAACTTGGCAGGGAAAAATATGCTGTTGAGCCGTATGGCAACAGTCGTGTTATCCCTGTGAGGGGAGAGGGGCGCAGTTTCCTGAGAGCTTCAGGGAAAAAGTATGATATTATTCAAATCATGTCCAACCACACCTCAGCAAGCATTGCCTCAGGTTCCGGTGCGGTTTCCCCCAATTATCTGCAGACCACGGATGCCTATAATGAATACTACTCCAGTCTCACGGAAAATGGTGTCCTTCATATCAATCATCACATCTACCCCAAAATGGTATTAACGGCTGCCCGTGCCTGGAAAGAGTCGGGGAGGGAGGACTTTTCCCGCCATGTACTTTTGTACTATGCAGAGCGGTGGTACAACCTGCCGACACTTCTCATCAAGATGCAGCCGTGGACAGAGGCAGAAGTCGCCAGGGTCAGGGAGCTGATGGATGGTGACGGTTTCCAGCTGGTCCACAATCCCCTTGATCCTTCATCCTCAAAACTGCAGAAAGAATTTTTCACCGGGAGTCTGCCGGATGAGCTGATTGCAAAGATTCCCTACCGCATAAATGTGCCAACGGATGACAAGCCATTTTTTAATCATGTGAGAAAGCGTCTTGCACCTGTCTCCTTTAAGGAACCGTACGTTGACATGTCTGTTAAACAGCTCTTGAACAAGTCGATTAAACACGGCATTCCCATGGATATCATTCATCTGGTGGTGTCTGCCGGTTCTGCCCTGGTGATTGCCATTGTCTGTCTCTTCGGACCGCTGCTGTTCTCAAAGGTCGGCCGGGCGCACTGGAAGGGAAAGGGGGCGTTTATTGCCTATTTTGCCTGTCTTGGCGGAGCTTTTATTGCCATAGAGCTGATCTTTGTTCAGCTCTTTCATAAACTGGTCGGTTTCCCATTGTACACCTATGTCACGGTTGTATTTGCCTTTCTGCTCTCTGCCGGAGTGGGAAGCTATGTAACGGATATCACCCGGCTGCACAGAAAGAAACTGCTCAGGTTTATTCCCTATCTGGCAATTCCTGTTTATGGAACAGCCCTGCTGCTGTTCAAGGATCCCCTGCTCGATTATTTTCTTCAGTGGTCTGCCGTCATGAGGATGCTTGCAGCCTTTTTACTGATTGCACCACTGGGGTTTTTCATGGGAATGCCATTTGCCATAGGAATCGCCGGATCTTATAAAAACGGAAAGGGAGCTGTTGGCTGGGCCTGGGCCATCAACGGTCTCTTCACGGTTCTGGGCGGGGTGTGCAGTATCGTGCTTGCCATTTACATCGGTTTTTTCCAGACAATGATGCTTGCATTCCTGGTCTATGTCCTGGCAGGGCTTCTGCTGCCCCGCTTTGCGTTTTATGAGGAACTGTAGTGCTGAATCTTTACTTGATAACGGGGGTTGTATGGCAATAGCAATAGATGGGCATGTGCACATATATCCTGCATTTCCCATGGAAGAGTTTTTTGATGCGGCCTTTGCGAATTTTGCGGAAGTTCTGCAGCGGCATGGTTTGTCACCAAAAAGCGATGCCGTGATTTTTCTGACTGAGGGCGGGGAGCATGATGTCTTTTCGACACTCCGGGAACAGGCAGTGCTTCCTGATGATACATCCCCGGAAGGCCTGCGGTTTCTGAAGACAGAAGAGAAGGACAGCCTTGTGGCGGAGAAAAATGGCAGGACTGTTTATATCATTTCCGGGAGACAGCATGTCAGTACAGAAAATATAGAACTCTTGTCTCTGTTTTCTTCAGAACGTATCCCTGACAGAAGTCTCCCGCTGGCCGATCTTGCCGAACAGGTGAGACGCTGTGGCGGCATGGTTGTTGTGCCATGGGGTGTCGGGAAATGGCTGGGGAAGAGAGGTGCGCTGGTGACTGAGCTGATAGACGCATCCAGCGGCTCCACTCTCTTTCTTGGCGATAATGGAAACAGGCCGCTTTTCTGGCCCGCTCCTGCCCAGTTTGGTCGTGCCCGGAAAAAGGGTATCCATCTGCTTTCCGGAAGTGACCCCCTTCCCCTTGCCTCACATTGCAGGCGTGTTGCAACTTCAGGGAGCCTGCTGATGGAAGCTGAAGTGTCCAGGGAGCTGCCGGCCGCCTCATTACGGAAAATACTTGAGCGTGGAGAAAAGGGAAAAGAATTCGGCGGACGTTTTCCACCCTGTCATTTTTTTTACGATCAGATCCGGCTGAAGATGTAGATATCAAAAGAGGGTTCCCTTTGAAGTGATATCCGGTTCGAGACAAAAATACGGAAAGATCTTTCTCCATGGAGGGTTCACCCATCCAGGATGATCAATAAAAAAATGCACTTATACACTTTGCGCAGGGAGTGATAATCAGTTATATTGGATTCGGTTTTTGCATAT
>JAMOMO010000426.1 GCA_027067035.1 Desulfobulbaceae bacterium | reverse complement strand
ACACCTTCTTTCTGGAATACCCGCAACCGGCGGCACTCCATGCCATGCACCTTCTGCTCATCTCTGCCATGGGAGCCGGGCAAGTCGTTGTCCTGGGTAAAAAAGATAGCACTCTCTCAAAACAGATCCGGTTCAGCAACGAATTACTCCAGGCAATCCGGGGAGAACAGCCCCTGCACCTGCTTCCTCTGGAGGAGATCCCGTCATTTCTTGCCACCGAACACAAAAGCTCTGCTGCAACAGTCCCGTATCATGATTTTTCATACAGTAACCGTAGAAGAAAACTTCTCGATATCATACTGTTTTTTCTGCAGAACAACGAAGCCAGACCCCATCCCGGCCCCATCAACTGTACTGAAGATTTCGGGGAAATACTCTGTGACCAGAAACGATGCACCCAGTGCCTTGCCTGTGTGACCGAATGCCGCATGGAGTCCCTCACAGCCGACAGCAGCAGCTACAGCCTGAACCACACCCCGGCACTCTGCGTGCAGTGCGGAACATGCATCACGGTCTGTCCCGAAAGTGCCCTCTCAACCCGCCGGGGCCTCTTTCCTGACACAGCATTTTTTGAACAGAAAATTATTGCCCAAGCTGAACCTGCCACATGCAAAGGCTGCGGAAAAGTGTTCGGCACCCGGAAATCACTGGAAAAAGTCATGGCCATCCTCTCGGCAAAAAACCTCTGGGACCCTGATGATGACCTGCTCTCCTACTGTGACAGCTGCCGGGTACAGACTCTCTATGAATCTCATAAAAAATAACTATGCAGACTGATATCAGCAACCGGGACCTCTGCCGGGTACGACTCCGTTTTCTGGATCTCCTGAAATCGTTCTTCCAGGACAGCCCCGATTCCGAGAGATTAAGCCGCTGGCGTGGAATCTTTGCGGCACTGGGAAAGGAGCAGGTGAATCTGAAGCTGGACACGGCCATCCGCGAACTCAGCGAAATACTCTCACAAAAAAGCCTGCAAGAGATCAGGGATGAACATTACCGGCTTTTTGTTGACCCCTACAGCAGGGATCTCCTCCCCCTCACGGCAAGCTATTACATTGACGGCAAGAGTTTCGGGCCCAGCCTGGTTACCCTGCGGGATATCCTGAAGCAGGGAGAGATTATCAGGGAACGCGGTGTGGACGACCCGGAAGACACCCTCATCATCATGCTGGATGCCCTGATCAGACTGATACAGGGGCAGCAGGACGGAGAAGACAGCAATCACCTGCAGGAGCAGCTTTTACAGCAGTTTCTTGTCCCGACGGTGCGCCAGATCAAAACACGGATCACTGCAACAGCTGATGCCCCGTTCTATCAGAAATGTATCTCCTTCCTTGATGCCTACCTCGACCTTGAACGTGGCCTTTTTGAAAAGCAGCCGGATTATACGGCACCGGAGTGAAACAGTGAGATTTGATTTACATAGCTGAAAAGCCGTGTATAATGACAGGAATGCAGCAGCAACCCTTACAGAAGGAGACAGCGTATGAAAAAAGATGATGAAAAAAGACGTTCCTTTCTCAAACAGATTCTCGGCACCACTGCCCTGGTGGCGGGATCTGCACTCATTGGAAAAAAGGCCCAGGCCCGGGAAGACAGTGCCGTCAAACGGTCCGATGAAGTCCTTTACAGAAAGACCGAGAACTTTCAAAAATATTACGACTCTCTTCGTTAACCTGAAATAGGAGATCCAGGAAATGGCTCAACGAAAAATTCGCAACTCCTCCTCTGTGGGTACAACCACCAGTCGGGTGACCTTGAATCCAAAAGTTGCCAGACGTTCCTTTCTCAAACTCTCTGCCGCAACCGCTGCACTCACAACCGCTGCAATGACCACAAGAATGACGGCAAAGGCAGCAAGCCCTGCCGCCGTCAAAAAGGCTTACCCGGACTCAAAAATGGTACGCTCCGTCTGCACACACTGTGCCGTGGGCTGCGGTATCAACGCCGAGGTCCAGAACGGTGTCTGGGTCCGCCAGGAAGTGGCACAGGATCATCCGGTCAGTCGCGGCGGCTACTGCTGTAAAGGTGCCTCGGCCATTGATATGGTGACTTCAGAAAAACGCCTGAAACATCCCATGAAACGGGTAAACGGCAAATGGCAGAAACTCTCCTGGGATACGGCCATGGATGAGATCGCCGCCAAAATGACCGCCATCCGTGACAATGACGGCCCCGACGCCCTGCACTTGAACGGCAGTGCCAAGGTCTCCACCGAGATGGCCTACCTGCAACGGAAATTTGCCGCATTCTGGGGGTCGAACAACGTTGACCACCAGGCCCGAATCTGACACTCCACAACGGTGGCAGGTGTCGCCAATACATGGGGTTACGGTGCAATGACCAACAGTCTCAATGACATGAGACATGCACAGGCAATGATTTTCATAGGATCCAATGCCGCAGAGGCCCATCCGGTCTCCATGCAGCATATCCTCCACGCCAAAGAGGTGAACAACGCACCAATCATTGTAGTTGATCCACGTTTCACCAAACTCGCAGCCAAGGCCGATGAATTTGTCCGCATTCGTCCCGGAACAGACTGTATCTTCATCATGGGACTGGTGAATGAAATCATCCAGAAGGGCTGGGAAGACAAAGAGTTTATCCGCACCCGTGTTGCCGGCTTTCCGGAAATGGCGGCAAGCTGCAGCCAGTACAGCCCGGAAGAGGTTGAAAATGTGACCGGGATACCGGCGGCACAGACCAGGAAAGTGGCCAAGATCCTTGCCACCAACCGGCCCGCATCCCTCACCTGGTGCATGGGTGGCACCCAGCATCACATCGGATCCTCCATCACCCGGGCATTCTGCATTCTTCAGCTTGTACTGGGCAACATGGGAAAATCCGGCGGTGGTACCAACATCTTCCGTGGCCATGACAATGTTCAGGGCGCAACGGATATGTGCGTTCTCTCCCACACCCTGCCGGGCTACTACGGCCTCAAAGACGGTTCCTGGAAACACTGGTGCCGTGTCTGGGATGTGGAATATGACTATATCGTCTCCAGATTCAAAGAAAAAAAATGGATGAACGCCAAGGGCTTCACCCTGGCCCGCTGGTATGAAGGCGTCCTTGGTGAAGAGAAGATCGAACAGTACACTCCCATCAAAGCCATGATCCAGTGGGGATGCGGCTCCAACTCCAACTCCCAGTATGACAGAGTGGTTCGGGCATATAACAAGCTTGATCTCTTTGTCATCATTGATCCATTCCCCACCATGGCAGCAGCCACCTGCACCTCTGATAATGTGTACCTGCTTCCCTGCTCCAGCCAGTATGAGACTTCGGGTTCCGTAACATCCACCTCGCGCCAGATCCAGTGGCGCCACAAGATTGTCGAACCAATCAACGGCTGCCGTGATGACTACAGCATCATGGAAGAACTGGTGAAGCGCCTCGGCTTTGCCGACAAATTCTACAAAAACATCAAAGAGGTTCCGGAAGATATCACCCGTGAAATCAACCGGGGTACCCTGACCATCGGCTACAACGGTCAGACCCCTGAGCGGATCAAAAAGCACATGGAAAACTGGCACACCTTTGATATTGAAACCCTGCAGGCCAAAGGCGGTCCCTGCGATGGCGATTATTTCGGTATGCCCTGGCCCTGCTGGACAGAAGAACATCCCGGCACCCCCATACTCTACGATGTTTCCAAGCCGGTTGCCGAAGGCGGCCTGCCTTTCAGGAACCGCTTTGGCATGGAACACACCTATGAGATGAGTGGCCGCACCGAGAACCAGCTTGCGGCGGAAGGAGTCTATAACCCCGGCAGTGAAGTGAAAGGCGGTTATCCCGAATTTAAGGATGTTGTTCCGGGAACCAACTGGAAGACAGATCTTTCCCAGAAGACCCTGAAGGAGGCAGTGCGGCGCGGCATGGCCCCGTTTGGCAACGCCAGGGCACGCTGCGTGGTCTGGACCTTTCCGGATCAGATCCCCATCCACCGTGAGCCCCTCCATTCACCGCGTCCGGATCTCATCACCAGATATCCGACCTATGAAGACAAGCCGAACCACTTCAGGGTGTTCACCAGGTACAAAAGTGAGCAGAGCCCGGATCTTGCCGGAAAATTCCCCTTTGTCCTCACCACGGGCCGCATGGTTGAACACATGGGTGGTGGCGCAGAGACCCGGAGCAACAAATATCTCTCCGAGCTTCAGCCGGAGATGTACGCCGAGGTCAATCCGAGAACAGGACACAACCTCGGGCTTCGCGATGGTGAAATGATCTGGATCGAGTCTCCAGAAGGGGGCAAGGTAAAGGTGAAGGCCTTTTTTACCGAACGGGTCGATGAACACACCATATTCATGCCTTACCATTTCGGTGGCGTCCTCATGGGTGAATCACTGGCCGGCAACTATCCGGCGGGACATGCGCCGTATGTCAGTGGCGAACCGGCCAATGTCTGTACCAACTACGGCTACGACATTGTCACCCAGATTCAGGCAACCAAAGACGGTCTGTGTAAGATCAGTCGAGCTTAGGAGGAACAGTAAATGGGACGCATGAAATTCTTATGTGATATTGAACGCTGTATTGACTGCAGTGGCTGTGTGGTTGCCTGTAAAGAGGGAAACCACATACCGGTTGGAGTCAACCGGCGCCGGGTAATAACCATTGGCCAGGGTCAGCCGGGAGAAAAATCCATCTCTGTCGCCTGCATGCACTGCTCAGATGCACCCTGCATTGCAGTCTGTCCGGTGGACTGCATCTACCAGCGTGATGACGGCATCGTGCTCCACGACAAGGAGGCATGTATCGGGTGCGGCTACTGCTTTATGGCCTGCCCCTTCGGGGCACCGCAGTTCCCGGGCGGCCAGGTCTTCGGCGCCCGTGGGGCCATGGACAAGTGCACCTTCTGTGCCGGTGGACCGGAAGAGACCTTCAGTGTCAAAGAGAGAAAGCTCTACGGCCAGAACCGGATCGCTGAAGGAAAGGTCCCCCTCTGTGCCGCAATGTGTGCAACCAAGTCGCTGCTGGCAGGTGATGCGGATGAGATCTCCGATGTGTACAGAGAACGTGTTTTTAAACGCGGTTCCGGCGCCAATGCCTGGGGCTGGGGCAAGGCCTACAAGGATAAATAGCTCCACAACCCGACTCGGACAGCTGGCACCTCAGGATATTTCCTTGACACCATCAGGGAAATATCCTGAGAGCTACGAAAACAACTCTCCATGAGGACACATATGAAGAAGATACTTCTTTCCGGCCTTCTTCTCTTCCTGGCAATGACCGGACTGGCCATTGCCGGTCCACCGGAAACTCTCACTGCAGCATATCAGCAGTTCAACGCACTTTTCACCGGAGAGTGGCAGCAGTACGGACAGCTCTTCACCGGTCTGCAGAAAGATCTGTTTCCGCGACTGTTCCTTCTGGTGATCACCATTGTACCGGTCTTCTTTTTTCTTCACTATGTTGCAATTGGTCCCATGTCTTTTCCCCATGACGGAAAACAGGTCTACTGCTACACCCTCTTTGTGCGGATTATTCACTGGCTTGCTGCCGTGTCCTTCAGCCTGCTGGTTCTCACCGGTCTTCTTGTCATCTTTGCCAAACTTCTGGGAGGCGGGAGCCTTGGAATCTGGGCCAGAATCGTTCACCTGGTCACCGCTGTTATCTTTTCAGCCTCAGTCATTCCCATGTTCCTCTTCTGGGTAAGAGAGATGCTCCCCGCAGTCCATGACCTGAAGTGGATGCTCATCATGGGCGGCTACCTGAGCAAAGAGCAGAAGGCCGTTCCGGCCGGAAAGTTCAATGCAGGACAGAAGATGTGGTTCTGGCTGGCAACCATTGGCGGTGCGGTGATGGCTGTCACCGGCTATTTTCTCTACTCGCATCAGGGAAACATTGATACCCTGCGGCTCTCCGCCATCATCCATAACGTGCTGGGTGCCGCCATGGTTGCCCTTTTTCTCGTCCACCTTTACATGTCTCTTGCCGCCATCAAAGGCTCACTGCGGAGCATGATAAGCGGGTACAAGGCAGAGGCGGAGCTCAAAATCCTGCATCCCAGGTTTAAATACTGACAGAGCCGGAGAAAAAAGAACTCCTGGTGATGTGACGGGCAGGGAGTCTCAAGTTCACCTGGCAACAGGAGACTCCGACCCGACACATTTTTCACCTCTTCTCAAACTTTTTCACTCCTTCACGCCAGCTGTACTCTGCCGTGGTTCCACTGTGACGCTCAAAGGAGACCGGAAGCAGCAGCACTTCCAGGCTGTTCAGCCAGGTGGTATATGAAAAGCTCCTCGAAAAGCTTTTATATCCGGCTTTCATGGAAACATTTATACCGGGAGTAATACTTGGGTGTATCCTGTACTCGGGATTATAGAGTTTAAAACCGTAGGTTTCTTCCAGTGTGGTTGTTGTATCAGTCACATCCATGGGCGCTAAAATGTTTGTGGTCTTGACAGGGCTTGCTGTACTGAATATCAGCTCCCCGGTATTGACATCATCGCCATGGAAGGACTGATAGTCAAAGGAAACAGTACCGGTCCCACCGAGTTTAAATCCCGCCTTCAAATATCCTGAAACAACACCCAGGTCGAGATCCGTGTGGGTTACCTCCGGAGGTATCCAGAACGCAAGCCCTCCCCCGTTACTGGCAAAAGGCGGCGTAAAATCCTTACTCCATGGCGGAGTGTGTACCTCAGAAACAGGGATATGCAAAACTGTTGTGTACAGGGCCCGGAATTTCAGACCGTAGGAAAAATAAAAATCCAGAGCCAGTTCTTTACCACAGGTTTCGGCACTGCCGTCACTCAGACCGGTGCTGCGAAAAAACGTACAATCAGCATCCACAGGGCTTGCCGTTATACTGGTTTCAAAATCTGTCTCAGCATCCCTTGGACCCTTCACTGTAATCCAGGTGGGAGAGACGTTGCCGCGAACCTGAACTGGAAATCGCAGTCCAATGCTATAGCCCGCCCCCATATTTATACGAAACAGGCCCGACTCAAATCTCCAGGTCCGCTGGTAATTCACATTTGCACTCAGGGTATGACCTGTCATGAACTGGGCATTAAAACTGCCACGTACATTTCCTTTTGTTATCTTCACCATCTTTCTTGAGCTGGTGGAACCGGTCGATTCATCTTCAGGTATCATCCCCTCAGGGAACAATGCTTCCCGACCATCCAGAACACTTCCCGGGATTGTTTCGGGAGCAGTCATATCCATAAATTTTTTCCCGGGAGGCCGAAAGCGATCATAGACCAGAACACCATTTTTCATCTCCGGCAGCTGGGGAAGCCCATTGAGAACCGGCGGGAGTTTTTTCGGTACAACCACCTCTTCGGTTATCTCAAAGACACCCTTTCCTTCAGCAATGGCCGCAAGAAGCCCTTCCATCCCACCCTTTTCTGCCGCAATTCTCAGTGGATCATCCTTGGGCCTGTTTGGCAGTTCATTGCTAATAAGCTCTTTCAAGCCCTCCCGGCTCTCGTCGTTTAAACTGGAAAACGAGATCTTCTCCGTTCTGCTGCTTCCCAGAAAAGCTTTAAACTCCGGGGATTTTCTTGCCAGTGCCCTGGGGTCGGCCACCACCGCACTGGTGCTCTTCACCAGCACAAAAGAGTTCTTAAACTCAAATGTCTCACTCTTTGCCACAGGCCTTCCCACCAGAATGCCACTGGATTCTTTAACCTTCTGCAGCTCCTTCTTCAACTCGTCCTGCTTTGCAAAAACAGCCTTTGAAATATTCTCCAGAGTGTCAGTGGCTCCCTCAGCCACTTCAACGGTTCTTTGCCTGAATTTTGAAGAAGGTCCCTTCTTTATCAGAGTTTGCCGCTGCAGGGTTTTACCGAGAAGCATCTCCCGGTCAACACTTCTGCCTGCAAATTTGACTGTTTTCAGCTTGTTTTCAGATCTTTTCCCAGGAGTTTCTGCTTTAGTTCCGGTGATAAGCGCTGCCTGCTTTCCTCTGGAGCCACCTGATTTTCCAGCACCATCCGCTGCCCGAACAGAAAGGGGCTTCTTCCCCGTGGGAAGAGCTTTGGATTTTCCGCAATTTTTCGCCGCATCACTCCTACTTGCAAAGAATTTCCCCCCCTTAACTTTCCTGCATCTTTCAGGAGTGGAACTCAGCAACTTTCCATCACTGCAGCAAAACCCTGTTTCTTCTTTACAGGAAGGTTTTGCACGACTTCCCGAAACGTTCTCCTGAAATGTTCCCTGAAGTTTTCTACACTCTTTTTCACTCTTCCCTGAAACCGCCTTTCCGTTCACACAACAGACACCTTTTTTTGACTGGCAGGACTTTCTGGCATGAGCAGCATCTTTGGCGCCATAGAAGGTACCGCGCTGCTTCTTACAATCTGATTCACTTTTTCCGGAATAGAGTTTGCCATCCACGCAGCAGTAACCTTTCTCGGAACGACACAGCTTCCTGGCTCGTACTGCATCCCTGGCATCATAGAAGGTGCCGCGCTGCTTTTTACACTCCGATTCACTTTTTCCGGAATAGAGTTTGCCATCCACGCAGCAGTAACCCTTCTCGGGACGGCACGACTTCCTGGCTTGTGCCGCGTCTTTGGAATCATAAAAGCTGCCCCCCTGCTTCCGGCAGGCCGATTCACTTTTTCCGGAGTGGAGTTTGCCATCCACGCAGCAGTAGCCCTTCTTGGGACGGCACGACTTCCTGGCTTGTGCCGCGTCTTTGGAACCATAAAAGCTGCCCCCCTGCTTCCGGCAGGCCGATTTACTTTTTCCGGAGTGGAGTTTGCCATCCACACAGCAATAGCCTTTCTCGGATTCACAGGACTTTCCGGCACGGGCAGCCTGCTCAGCAGGAAAATACTTTCCTTTAACCTGCTGACACTGTTTTTCAGTTCTGTTAGTGAGGAGTTCTCCATTAACACAGCAGAACCCTTTTTCAGCGACGTCACTGCTTGCGGGTTTTGCATAAACAGAAGAGAGAAAGAAAGTCATCAATGAAAAGGCAGACAAGAGAACAAGCGCTGCAGGATATTTCATACTCAACCTCTCGGGTAGACGATTTAACCAACACCTGAATCCGGGACGCTTCGTGAGTTGTTCGGTGTAGCTATCACAGGGAACAAGGGAAAAACATATACTTGCAGTAGTAAAAAACAGTCCCCCTGTCAATGCGTCAGGCTCTGCCATGGCCGTAACAGACAAAAGATACCCCATTTATACCCCACTTTGTGGCCCCTGCCCTCCTGTCCAATAAATGTACACTCACCATCCTCCTTCCTGCCGAAAACTGTATAATAATTGGACAATGCCTTTGTCATAACAGGCGACCCATAAAACATATATTTTTTATTTCCCTTTATTTACAGCATATTATGCTATTTCCTCACAGCAACATTCCATTCTGGCACGCCATATGCTTCATGGAAGACAGAAACAATGATCACTCAAACAACGGAGGACAACAACATATGTTTCGACATGGAATAAACAGTGGTGAATGGTGGTGCGGCCCCGGAAGTCTTTTCCCGGGTCCGCTGGGAATGATCGTCACCCTGCTCTTCTGGGGCATTATCCTCTTTCTGCTGTTTAAAGGAGCACAACTCCTTTTCTCAAATGATCAGAGGAACAGCACACTGAAAACCGGAACCGCTGAAGAGCTGCTGAAGAGCCGTTATGCCCAGGGACAGATCAGCCGGGAAGAATTTCAACAGATGCAAAAAGACCTGCAGTAAACAGGCAACAGATACTGTTTTGAGACCCTCAAGACAAACACCAACCTTTTAAGGAGAAACACAATGAAATTAAAAAGAAAAATCGCAGCAACAGCATTGGCCCTTTCACTTGTAGCAGGAGTTGCTCTTGCCACCACACCGACTGATACTCCTCCACCTCCACCGGTTCCAGGCCCCGGATATGGTATGATGGGTGGTCAGGGTATGGGTCCCCACCATGGAAAGAATATGCGTGGTAATGCAATGATGGGTCCGGGCATGATGGGTGGCCAGGGAATAGGCTGCGGCATGATGCAGGCCGGAGGCCCTGGAGGCCCCGGCATGGGCAGAATGATGATGCAGGGTGGCGGCTGTGGTATGCGCGGCGGTGCCATGATGAATCCACAGATGCTTGAGCAACGCAATCAGTTCCTTGATGCAACCACCGAGCTGCGCAAAAAGATCCATGACAAGCAGTTTGCCTATATTGAAGCCAGCAGAAACCCCAAAATAACCCTGGGTGAACTGCAGGCTCAGCAGAAAGAACTCTACACCCTTCGTCAGGAACTCATGGCTAAACGCCAGGCAGCCTTTGCTGCACCCGTACCTGCACCGGCACCTGCAGAATAGAGGCAGCATTTCCGACTTTATACACCAGAAAAGGTGAAATGGTGTGTTTCTTCTGAGGGGACACAGCGTTTCACCTTTTTCTGTGCTATAATCTCAATCAAATCGGAAAACCTTCCAACGTAATGCGCCAGGCAGTCATGATCCCATCAAGCAATCAATCATTTAAATTCTCCAAACCCGCCCTTGCGATCATCCTTGCAAGCTCTCTTCTTGCTGCAATCCTTGCAGTGACAACGGTCCGCAACATGAACCGTGAACAGCGTCTCCTTGAAAACTCACTTCTACAGCAGGGTCTTACCCTGATCCGCTCTTTTGAGGCCGGTGCCAGGACCTCAATGCGGCATTTTATGAGCGGTACCGACCCGCTGGATACCCTTGTGGAGGAGACCGCCAAGGAAGAGAGTGTGGCCTACATCCGAATTGTATGGGAAAACGGAGACATAGCCGCCGAGTCCGGTGATCTGCCGCCGGCCATGAAAAAAGATGAGATCCAATCCATCCTTGCTGCCGGAACAACCATCACCAAAACCCTTCCCGGAAAGAATATCTTTCAACTGGCCAGAATTTTTGAACCCCTGCCGCCACTGCTTCCGCCACCCCCTCCAATGGGCGGCAGAATGCACATGCACATGAAGAAGATGCAGGAGGACCACCGCAAAAAAGGCCGACAGCTCATCGTGGTCGGCCTGGGTACCAAAGATTTTGACGCGGCAAGGCAGGAAGACCGGAACAGGGCACTGTTCATGGGAGCACTGCTCTTTCTCCTTGGAACAGCAGGACTCTACTCCCTGTTCCTTTATCAGAGCAACAGGGTGAGCAGGTCAACCCTGGCCAACATGCGGCTTTACACGGATAATGTGATCGAAAGTATGCCCGCCGGACTGATTACCATCAACGGCGAGGGTGACATAGTATCCTGTAACACCAGTGCCGAACAGCTGCTTTCCAGGACCTTGCGGGATATGGAGGGTGTCTCTCTTGAAGACCTCTTCCATCCCCTCCCGCCAAACCTGCAGCAGGAACAGATCCTCCTTGAAATTGATGTCTTCTGCCGTAACAGCAGCGGTGAGGAAATCCCCATAAAACTCTCCACATCCCCCCTGTTACAACATGACGGAAGCAAAAACGGCATGGTTATCATCATGCGGGACATGCGCGAAATACGCAAGATTGAAATCCAGCTGGAGCTCTCCAGACGCCTTGCATCCCTCGGGAAGATGGCGGCAGGAGTTGCCCACGAAATACGCAATCCCCTGGGTACTCTGCGGGGATTTGCCCAGTACTTTGGCAATGAAGCCGGAGAAGGCACCGATGGAGAGAAATATGCAAAACTGATGATATCCGAGGTGGACCGGCTCAATCAGACCATCTCCAGTCTCCTTCAGTTTGCAAGGGCCAGGGAACCTCAGCCTGTTCAGATGAAGAGCCGCGACCTCTTTGAAAAACTCAGCAGCCTCATGGAGGCTGATTTTGCAGCCGGCCATATCTCCTTTCACCAGCAGTTTGATCCGGAGATGCCCCTTTTCGCTGACCCGGATCTGCTCCTCCAGGTCCTCCTGAACCTGCTGAAAAACAGTATCAGTGTCACCGACAGTGGAGGCAGGATCACCCTTACCGCCCTGCGCCAGGGCGATGAAATCGTCATTGAGGTGAGTGACACCGGACGTGGAATGACCGATGAAGAACAGGAAAAACTCTTTGACCCCTTCTTTTCCACCCGCAAAGACGGAACCGGCCTGGGCCTTGCCGTGAGTCACCAGATAGTGGAACAGCACCATGGCAGAATCGAGGTGGCAAGCAGACTCGGTGTCGGCACAAGCATGAGAATAATATTACCCGGAGCAGACAGATGAGCAGCCCACTCAAAAAACGTATTCTCCTGGTGGATGACGACGCTGCCCACCGGACCATGCTCAAGGCCAACCTCTCCGGTGAGAGCTTTGATATTCTTGAATGTGAAGATGGTGATCAGGTTATCTCCTTTCTTGATAAAGAGGGGGCTGTGGACCTGATACTGCTCGACATGAAGATGGCCCGTATGGATGGTCTGGCCACCCTTGCAGCCCTGAGCGGGACTGTCCATGCCGTTATTCCGGTGATTGTCCTCACCGCTTTTTCCTCTGTTGATACAGCAGTAAAAGCCATGCGGGAAGGTGCCTATGACTATGTCGCCAAACCCATAGATCTTGATGAGTTGAAGATGGTGATGGAAAAGGCCCTTGGTTTTCAGGACCTGCGCGAGGAAAACAGCCGTCTGAAAAAACATCTCGGCAAGCAGTTCTCCTTCGGCAGGATGATTGGTGGCAGCCCGGCCATGGAGGAACTCTTCTCCACTCTGGAACTGGTTGCTCCATCTGATGCCACTGTGCTGATCACCGGAGAATCCGGTACCGGTAAAGAGCTGGTTGCAAGTGCCCTGCATCAAAAGAGCAGCAGAAAAGATTTTCCCTTTATCAAGGTGAACTGTGCAGCCCTCAATGAGAACCTCCTTGAGAGTGAGCTCTTCGGGCATGAGGCCGGTGCATTTACCGGGGCCGCAACCAGACGTAAAGGACGATTTGAACAGGCGGACAGGGGAACTCTCTTCCTTGATGAAATCGGGGACATGAGCCTTCAGACCCAGGCGAAAATTCTGCGGGTGCTGCAGGAAGGAGAACTGGACAGACTCGGGGGAAGCGAAACCATCAGAGTCAATGTGCGACTGCTTGCAGCCACCCATAGAGATCTGCAGCAGATGATCACAGAGGGCAGTTTCAGGCAGGACCTTTTTTTCAGATTGTCAGTGGTTCCCGTTGAACTGCCGCCCCTGCGGGAACGGGCCACCGACATTCCGGAACTGGCCAAACTCTTTCTTGAACGCTACACCCTGAAAAACCGGAAAGATATAAAGGGATTCAGCCCTGAGGTCCTGCGTATTTTCATGCTCTACCCATGGCCCGGGAATATCCGGGAGCTTGAAAACACAGTGGAACGGGCCGTGATCCTCTGCCCCGGGGAGCTGATTTCCATCCGGGAACTCCCTCCTCAACTGCTTCCCGATGATCTGGAAACAGATACCGCAGCACCACAGGCTCCTGTAACCCTGAGGGACATGGAGAGGGAGATGATACGCAGTACCCTGGCCCAGCACAACGGCAACCGCAGCAAGACTGCCAAGGTCCTCGGCGTTGCCAGGCAGACCCTTTTAAACAAGCTGAAAGAGTATGATATTCTGTAATTCCTGAATCCGTGACAAAATACCGGCAGCATCAGGAATATCCGGCGGCAGTCACTACATCCGTACCGCCCGTACCAGTCCCCTCTGTTTCGGAATATATCTCCGCTCAGGATCACAGTTGTCGTCAAGCTCCCAGGTGCCCACCCGTCCCTCAAGATCCTCTTCGTCAGACCAGTAGGTTCCCTCCACCTCCATTTTGCAGTCGCCATTTTCATGGAGGTCATAGGTCATATAGAGCTCGTACAGTTCAAGAACTGTGGGCATACGCCAGTCCGTATACCCGCCGGTGCGCAGCGCCTTTGTATAGGCCTGGGCCTTTTCCAGAGAATCGATATTCTTGCTTTTTTCAGTCTGCCACATGAGACCTGTTTTTGTATCCTGACAGATACCCTCACTCACTGCGACCATTCTTGCATCGCTCTTTCCCGCAGAAGCAGTGTCCTGCATATTTTTCCCTCCACAGCCACTCAGGAAAAAAATCAGAAAAACCGCAGTTCCCGCCGTCAGAACAACACTCATCCGAACACCAGCCAATCCCTTTTGAAAATTCATGGATACCTCCACACTCTGCTTTTATTTTATACCGACCAACCGGTACATTTCATGCCATGACGGAACAGATTATCTATTCCTGATTAATTCTTCTATGGATCGTATACACGCCTCCATACTTTTTTTGTCCTGATAGACCCGGGAGAGCATTATTCCGCCCTCAAGTATTGCAACGATGGCAATGGCCATTGTCTCCGGGGAGAGGCGTTTTATTCTTTCCGTTGCCGTCTCTTCCCGCTCAAGCTCCTCCTGAATGAGCCGAATCCAGTGACTGAACACATCACGGATCACCCTGCCGAAACGGGAGCTCAAATCCGTCATCTCCAGTGCGGTGTTGCCAAAGAGACAACCTCCCACAAAATCAGTCTCTTCCATAAGGGTCATGATGGAATTACAGGAGTACAGAATTCGCTCAGCCGCCCCGTCACCCACCATGGATTGCTCAAGAATATCAAAGAATTCATGTCGGGCATCAATCAATACGGCAAGACCGAGCTCTTTTTTACTGGGAAAGTGATAATAGAGGTTGCCCTTTTTCACCCCGGTGGCCGCAATGATGGCACTGATACTGGTATTATGAAACCCCTGAAGAGTAAAAAGCCTTCTGCTCTCCTGTAATATATGACTGCGTGTTTCCTGTCCCTTTGTCTGCAAAGTCCTGCCTCCGAATGAAAAACTGACCGTTTGGTACAGAATAGGACAGCAGGAACGGGAAAGCAAGTTTTTTTTCTACGCAAAAGGCCCCATTCTTCAGGGAATGGGGCCTTTTTTCAGTTTCTCTTGACTGATATGTGTAGAGAATCAGTGTATATTTCCGGCCTCGGCAGCAGCCCACTTCAGGTCCTTGTCCTGATGACAGTGGAGACAGACAAAATCGAGGGTTACGGCATCACCAGCCACAAATTTACCATCGTCAGTGAACATTTTTGCATCCGCACTGTTCGCAATCCTGAAGATGTGGGTCCTGATATCTCCGGCAAACTTACCGGTCTTCACAGCAGACTTTGAGGCCCGTGGCATATGACACTCAATACATTTCACACCAAATGTACCGTGCCTGCTTGCCGCATAGGATTTGCCGGCATCTTCGTGGCAGGAAGTGCATGACACCCTGATCCCATCACTGAACTTGGCAGACTTGTGCTGATCATGACAGGTGATACAGGTAACATCATTGGACTCGTTGTGAGGCCCGCGCAAGGCTTCATTGAACTGTTCATGGTGTTTTATAAAGCCATTTTTGGCGGGAATCTTATCCTTATCTCCTCTGATATGACAGCCTCCGCACATCAGCATCTCCCTTCTCACCTTCATCTTATTGGCCTTTGCCATCTCGTCGCTCTTTATGTGGTCTCCGGCCGGACCGTGACAGGCCTCACAGTGTATTCCGGGCTGTGCCCAGGTTCCCACCAGGCCTTCCCTGCCGTCCTGATGTCCCTCCTTCCGATACCCGGTGGTATGACATGGCCCGCAGTTGTATGCCTTTTTTTCACCCTTATGGTAAAAAGACCAGGTTCCATCCTCGATATTAAACTGGGTTTTCAGCTCAGATCCATCCTTGGCCGCAGTGATGATAAAACCGTTTTTATCAATAAAACGTGCCTTCTTGTACTTGCCGCCAATCACATAGGAGATATCATCCCAGCTATACCCCGGAGGCAGTGGAATGGGCCGGAAACGCGCATCTTCCGCCCTTGAGAGTTTATAGGAATGACCGGAGACAATGAAGTCATTGTACTCCCCCGGATGACATTTGAAACAGGTATCAGACCCCACATAGCCCCTTTCCGCAAAGGCATTCCCTGAAAGGCCCAGTAGGATGATTCCACCTGCAAGTGCCGCACGTCTCAATACTTTTTTCATACCCTTCCCCCCTCTATTTGATGTTTGTCTCTTGAGATAAAAACATCTCCATACCATAAAGGGTAGAATGAGAACGGGACATATTCCAGATAAAGATTCCTCACGGAATCGGAGAGATATGTGAAGCACAGTTCACAGAGTGGCAGCAGCTATGTGGATTTATGATGGAATTCTGCTGGAGAGCAACTGCAGGCAATCAACCATTTTTTCGCCTTCTGCGGTAAGACGATAGACCTTTTCACGGTCCTGGGAGATAAGATTATTCATCTTGAGATTTTTCAGGTGGAAATTCACCTTGGTGTGATCGGCAATTCCAAGATGGCGGGTGAGATTCATAAAACGCATCTGCTTTTCGCAGGCAAGGGTGGCAAGTATCTGCCTCCGTATCTGGTTTGCAAGACAGGCAAGGATATCATCCATACCCGACTCCAGAAACTGACTGGTGAATTTCAGTTCTTCCAGATTACGCCGCACGGCAACAAGCAGTTCATCACGCCTGAAGGGTTTGCTGATATAATCATCAGCCCCGCTCTTCATGGCGGTTACCGCATTTTCAACGGTGGAAAAGGCGGTGATCATGATAATTCGGATATTGGGGAAATCTTTTTTTAACAGCGGCATAAGGGCCATCCCCCCCATACCGGGCATCATGTTATCCACAATAACCAGAGATGGCTTCAGGGCCCTGATCGTTTCAAGGGCAGCTTCCGCAGACTCAGAGCCCACCGCATGAAAGCCGTCATTTGACAGGATCTCCACAATACTCCCGCGCAGATCCTGGTCATCATCAATGACCAGAATTGTTTCAACTGCCACCGGGAACCGCCGGAAAAGAAAGGGTCATCACTGTTCCTCCACGTTCATAGCTTTCGAGATTCATGCTGCCGCCATGCTGTTTCACAATAGTATAGCACACCGAGAGACCAAGACCAGTACCCTTACCGATTTCCTTGGTGGTGTAGAAGGGATCAAAGACCCTGTAGAGGTCCTCTTCAACAATTCCATGCCCTGTATCGGCTATCACCACCTGTACCTGCCCCCGGTCGCATGATGTTTCAATTTCAATGCTGTCGCCTGCGCTGCAGGCGTCAAAGCTGTTGAGAAGCAGGTTGATGAAGACCTCCTCAAGTTTCCACGAAATCCCCTGAATCCCCGGCACCTCCTGGAGATTCATATGGATAATCGAACTGCGTTTCTGATGTCTCAGCAGGTTGCAGGAGCTCTTCAACACTGCATTGATATTCACCACTCCAGGGTCGCTCTCCCTGTCCCGGGAAAAGTGCAGCAGCTCCTTGGCAATCCGTGAGGCCCTGGTAAGGTTGCGTTCTATGGCCTCAAGCTTCCTGCCGGTCTTTTCATCCTGAGGCAGCAGATCTTCGAGCATTTCAAGGTTCAGCGAAGCATTGGTGAGAGGATTGTTGATCTCATGGGCAATACCGGCCGCCAGTATCCCCATGGAGGCAAGTTTTTCAGACTGCGCAAACCGGAGCAGTTTTTCGTTTATTATCTCGCGCTGTTCAAGGTTGAAGAGCGAAAGGGCTCTGATGGTGAAAAACATGATGAAAAAGGCACAGATCCCTCTGAACAGGATCACCTTCACCCCGAGAAGAAGGACATCTGATGAAAAAAGGCCGGAAAGAACCGAATAGCAGGCCAGGAAACTGCCGGCTAAAATAAAATTCGCGGCCACATTGCGTGAGAAGGTTCTCGCCGTCCTTGAATACATGATCAGGCCGATTCCCGAGAGGAGGCCACCGGGAAAGGCCACAAATATTCTGGTGTTACTGTCACTGCCGCTTCCGATATCAAAGCTGATGGCCGTCACGATGAGTGAAAGGGCCGAGATACCGATCAGTGCCTTGATGGCCACAGGGGTGGTCTGCAGGGCCCGGTCACCATAAAAGGTGATTATATTGATAAATATCCCGAAGTAGAGCAGAAAGAGGAAGGAAATGCTGACCACGATGAGGCGGAAGAGAGAGAAGAGTGGTGTCCTGACCGCCGGTTCCAGATGTTCCAGCAGTTCCAGCCACTCATGGAGGCCATGGACAATTCCAAAGAGGGCAATGAGCCAGATAATACGGGCGATTCCAAGTTCACTGAAACGGATATCCCTGGAGAGGATGGCCACTCCCAGAGTAAAAAAAGCCAGGCCATAGGGCAGATATAGGCTGTAGTCGGCAATCAATCAGTCACCTGTGGATAATTCAGTATTGAAAAGACAAAAACCTCAGTGCTGAAAAAGAATCTTCAGTCCGATTGCAATGAGCAGCACCCCGCCGAGAATCTCCACCCGGCTCCCCCAGATGGCGCCTATTTTCCGGCCCAGTACCATTCCGATACCTGTGAGCACGGCTGCAACAACACCAATAACAGCAGCTGGGGTCCAGATGGAGACACCGAGCAGCGACAGGGAGAACCCCACGGCAAGTGCGTCAATGCTGGTGGCCACCGAAAGCAGTATGAGGGTCAGGCCCCGGGTGGGATCCCGACGCTCACTGTCCTCCTCGTCCGTCAATGCCTCATGGATCATTTTGGCGCCGACAAAGAGCAGCAGGCCAAAGGCTATCCACGGTGCGTAAATTGTGACAATATCTCTGAAACCAAGCCCGGCCAGCCAGCCGATCACCGGCATCATCGCCTGGAACAGGCCAAAGTGAAATCCCAACCGGAAAATCTGCCGACCGGTCAGGGGATCCAGAAGTACCCCGGCCCCCAACGCCACGGCAAAGGCATCCATGGCCAGGGCTATGGCAAGCCCGGTCAGTGTAAAAAAATCCATGCTGATTCAATGTACAATTGCAAAAAATGACGCAGTGCCGGGTGTTGAGGCAAACACCCCAGCCGACACCTGAAAAAAAGTATCTTCTTATTTACCTAGCAGCTCCCCCCTCACTTGTACATAAAAAACAGTCAGACACTCCTGTTCTTCTCGGGAAACCCTCCTGATCGTCCGCACCGGCTGAAGAATCAAAGAGCTGCAGATTCGTGGCATCGCTTGAATTTTCGGGACGGATACAGTAATTTAATGAAGATATGTATTAACCATCTTCTGCTTTCTTTATCTTTTCCAATTTTGAGGTTCCGGCATGCCCCCCATTGTTACTTTTATCGGCTGGCACAACAGTGGCAAGACCACCCTTGCCTCGAAAGTCGTCAGCCATTTAAAACAACTGGGCTATCAGGTTGCGGTCATCAAATCCACCAAGGAGACCGGCATCAGCTTTGACACTCCCGGAACCGATACCCATACGCACAGAGAGGCGGGCGCCGATTCTGTCATGCTGGTGGCACCTGACCAGATGGTTATCATGACCGACAACAGGGGGGACTCTCTGACTACCCTTGCCCACAGGCATTTTCCTGAGGTTGACATCGTTATCGGTGAAGGCTTTAAGAAGGCGCGGCAGGTTTCAAAGATTGAGGTCTTCCGGGATAATGACCACAGCAGGCTTCTGCGCGGTACGGTGACCGGTGTCATTGCCGTGGCCAGCGACGAGGCAATCAGCGGCGACCATATTTTCCGCCTCAATGAGGCTGCGGAAATCGCCTCGTTCATTGAAAAGCGCTTTCTCCAGAATGCCGCCAAAGGTGCTGAGCATACAACCCTGCTCATCAACGGGGACCGAATCCCCTTGAAAGATTTTGTTCAGGATGCCCTTGCCGGGACAGTACACGGTTTTGTCGATTCACTGAAACTGGGCGGCAAGGCTCCCAGAACCATAGATATACGGATAACACTTCCGGATAAAAGCTGATAACTCCTATCCATTTACCTTACAGAGCCAGACCATGAATACAAAAATTTTCTTTCTTCTTCTGCTCAGTCTCTCGCTCCCATATTCCCTCTTTGCCGGTGAGTCCATAACATGTGCATCCACAAACTCCACCGTCGACTCAGGGCTTTTTGACTACCTTCTGCCCATTTTCAAAAAAGACACGGGTATTGAAGTGAAGATTGTTGCCGGGGATACCGGTGATGCACTTGAGCTAGGCAGACAGGGTAAGGTGGATGTGGTCCTGGTCCATGACAGGGACCTTGAGCTGCAACTGGTTGATGAGGGTTCTTTCATTGACCGTGAAGATATCATGTACAACGACTTTGTTATTCTGGGCCCCCAGAATGATCCCGCAGGACTCAAAAGGATCCCTTTTCCCATTGAGGCATTCAAAAAGATCAGAAGTACCCAGGCTCAGTTCATTTCACGGGGTGACAACTCCAATACCAATATGCGGGAAAATCGCATCTGGGCCGGCACGGGAATCATGCCCGACCGGACGGACTCCTGGTACCACAGTGCCAATCGGGATATGGCCGGAACCATTGTCCTGGCAGCAGCAAAACAGGCATACACCCTGGCGGACCGGGCCACCTGGCTCGCCATACGTGACAAGGTCTATCCGGCCCTTGAGATACTCGTTGAAGGTGACCCCGGTCTCCACAATCAATATGGTGCCATGGTGGTCAATCCCGCCAACCACAAACAGGTAAATTACCAGGCTGCCATGAATTTTGTGATATGGCTCAGTTCTCCTGCCGGTCAGCGGGCAATCGGAGATTTCCGGGACGCCATGGGGAATGCTCTCTTCACCCCCAACGCCGGTTCCTTCTAAGCAGTTGCCCCGGATAGTGCTGTCCCGCAAAATTCACAACTTCTTTCTTCCTTCACTTGATGCACGACTCGTCCGCCGTATTCTCATCACCGGACTCAGCTGTTATCTCCTCTTCAGCTACATCCTCATTCCCATGCGCATCCAGGGCCATTCCATGGAACCCACATACCGGGATGGTTCCTTTGCCTTCTGCT
Source organism: Desulfobulbaceae bacterium (assembly GCA_027067035.1). Classification (GTDB taxonomy): domain Bacteria; phylum Desulfobacterota; class Desulfobulbia; order Desulfobulbales; family Desulfocapsaceae; genus Desulfocapsa. Next base: position 3,915 of record JAMOMO010000426.1, on the reverse strand, counting down.
GGAGACCCAGCTACCTCTTCAGGGACATACACTATTCCGACATTGTCACCGTTCGTCTCTCCGGAAAGAGCACCATGCTCTTAAAAAGAGTCATCGCTGTGGCAGGCGACACCATTGAATTCAGGGAGGGTATACTTTTCCGAAATGGTAAAGAAGTATCAGAACCCTACGTCAAATACCGCATGCCCTGGAACCTTGAGGCCCGAACCGTCGCAACAGACCACGTCTATGTTGTTGGAGATAATAGGGGAACCCCCATGTCCAGACACCGCTTTGGACAGGTAAAACGTAACCGAATTATGGGTGGAGTCATACCATGAAAAAAACAGTTATCGCCGTTCTGATCCTTGCTGCTGCAGCTGCCATCTTCGTACTGCTGCCAGGCGATGAAAAGAAAATCCGCAGTAATCTTGACTCTCTCGCCGGATACCTCAGCACCACTGAGACAGATAAGAGCCTGGCAACACTGCAGAAAGTCAGCAAGGCTGGAAAACTGTGCAGCGATCCCTGCGCCGTTCAGTTTCAATCATTCAACATTGATCGCAACTTTGACAGAAAAGAGCTCACCGACCACATTCTCATGATGAAAAAAATGCTGCCGGGAACCCGTTTCAGTTTCCACGACACCAGCATGAATTTCCCGAAAGAGGACAGAGCGGATATCACCACCACCCTCAGACTCACCGGAAAAATTGAAAGTGATCAGTTTACCGATGCCTACGAATTCGCAATAATAGCTGAAAAAATTGAAGGCAAATGGCTCTTTTCCTCTTTTACTGTCGTCGAATTTATGGAACAATAACGACTCCGGAGGCTGATGCATCTCTCTCGGAACTCAGCCTGAACCACCCTTACAACTCATTTCTTCAACAGGATATACCATGTCTTCCCTGAACACAGAGCTTGGCACCACCGATGTCATATGGAACCTTGAGGCCCTCTACGATTCACTGCAGGATGAACTGCTCCACGACGACCTCGACCTCTGTATTCAGGAGGCGGAACTGGTCAAAGAGAGCTGTGCCGGTAAGCTTGCCGAACTTCCAGTGGCAACCTTTGCCCGAAGCATCCGCCGCATTGAACGCATCCATGTCAACCTTGGCCGCATAGACACCTTTGCCTTTCTCAACTTTGTCACCCAGGTCAAAAATGATGCTGCCAGCGCCTTTCTCCAGAAGACCAAAGAAGATGCCAGTAAAATACACAAAGAACTGGTCTTCTTTGAACTTGAATGGGCCAAGATGGACCAGGAAAAGGCAGATGCCCTTCTGAACGCGGAGGAGGTTGCGCCCTATCGCCATTATCTGGAAAACCTGCGCCGCTATGCCGACCACCTCCTGTCCCAGACCGAAGAATCTCTGCTGGTGGAACTCTCCCCCGTGGGACGTGACAGCTGGCTGACCCTCTTTGAAAAGATATTTGGCCACCTCGAATTCGGTGCCGACAGACGCAGTGAAGAGGAGGTCCTCTCCGATCTCTACAATCCCGAACGTGAAGTACGTCAAAAGGCAGCCATTGAGCTCACGACAGGTCTGCAGAGCCAGCTCCACATCCTGAGCCACATATTCAACACCATCCTGGCTGATAAGATGATCGATGACAGGCTGCGCCACTACCCCTCCTGGGTCAGTTCAAGAAACCTCTCAAACGAGTTGAATACCGAGACCGTTGATGCTCTGGTGAACAGCTGCACCGACCGCTATGACATCGTACAGCGCTACTACGGCCTGAAAAAAGAGATGCTGGGCCTGGATGAACTCCATGACTATGACCGCTATGCACCGCTCCCGTCCCTTCCAGACCGGCTGGTCACCTGGAATGAGTGCCGGGAGATGGTACTGACAGGCTTTGAGGCCTTTTCACCTGAAATGGCTGATATTGCCGCGCTCTTTTTTGACCGGAACTGGATCCACGCCCCACTGCTTGATGGAAAACGCGGAGGGGCTTTCGCCCACCCTGCAGTACCGGATGCAAACCCGTACATTCTGGTCAACTACACCGGGAACCTGCGGGATGTCTCCACTGTGGCCCATGAACTCGGCCATGGAATCCATCAGTATCTGGCAAAGGATCAGGGCTACTTCAACAGTGACACACCACTGGTGCTGGCTGAAACCGCATCGGTTTTTGCCGAGCTTCTCATCTTCCATAAACAGCTCAAAAGTCTGGAAAACGCAGAGGAAAAGAAGGCGTTTACCTGCCAGAAGCTGGAATCCATCTTTGCCACCGTCTTCCGTCAGATCTCCATGAACCGCTTTGAATCACTGATCCACAACCAGCGCCGCGACAGGGGGGAACTTGCAACAGATGAGCTCTCCTCACTGTGGATGCAGAGCCAGGAGGCCATGTTTGGTGATGCCGTCTCCCTTGGAGAACATTACAAAATCTGGTGGTCCTACATACCTCACTTCCTCCACAGCCCCGGATATGTCTACTCCTATGCCTTTGGTGAGCTTCTGGTTCTTTCCCTCTACCGGATCTATCAGAGTGAAGGTGCAGCCTTCATCCCCAAGTATCTCCAGCTCCTTGCAGCGGGGGGAAGCAAATCACCCTACGAACTGCTTGCCCCCTTCAGCATCGACCTGAACAACCCGGAATTCTGGCAGGGCGGCCTGAAGGTGATTGAAGATATGCTTCAGGGGATCGAATAGTTAGAGAATATTTACTGCAGCTGATTTTTTAAACCTGAACACAACTACAGAGGAAAGACAGATGAGTGATGAAATCGGAGAGCGGCTGGTACAGGTATTGAAAGCCCCTGAAGAGTCAGAGGGACAGGAGAGCTTTGCCAGGGCCATGGAGCTTACCAAGGCCTATGCAAGTTCAGGATCAGCCACCCATTTCAGTGCGGTGGCCAGACTCTTTTATGATCTCTTTGAGATGTTTGAAACCGGCAAGGATCCGCGCCAGAAATAACTGCAGTCGTGTATCAGGGAGGAGGAGTCCGACGGAGATATTTCTGCAGTGACCCTTCTATATCTCCACTGCAGGATTTCACTATCAGCTGGATATACTTGACATTATTCTTCACATTATCAAGATAGAGGTTCCGATCCACCCCCCAGCGCTCCCGAAAATGGACCTGCATGAATTTGGTGAGATTACCAAATACATGCAGCAGCCGGTCCACCACAACCTCATGGTAAAACATGGAGGTCTGCTCCATCAGTTCCACAGCCGAATTATAGTTTGCAATGCCACCTTCCTGATGCTCCTGAAACAGTGAAGGCAGCCTCTCCAGATAGTACCTGTCAGCCATCTGAGCCAGAATATCAGCAGACCCCACGGTGAAAGATGCCAGCTGCATTTCAGCAGACGGGAAGAAGAGGGAGTCGGGGCTTATGCTGAGGTTGGTACACTGGATAATAACAGAACAGTCGGTGATAAAGGGCAGGGAGAAATTTTTTTCTTTCAGATAATCCGCCATGAAAAACATGGAACGCTTTTCATGGCCGACGGTAAAGGTTGCTCCTGTTTCAGCATTTTCAGAGTTTTTGAGCAGCAGCCCGCAGTCGTGAAAATAGGCACTGTAAAGGGCCTTGGTCAGGGTCTCCTCAGAAATCGGCCAACCGTCACAGGAGAGGCCGTGAAAAATCCTCACCGTTGCCAACACAACACTGTAGGTGTGATCCAGGTTGTGATACTTGGTATTACTCTGTCGATAATCGGGATGTTTGCCGCCGAAAATCAGGCCGATCTCACGATGCAGTGCAATGAGCGGCTCCTGATCAAACTCCGGGGACATCAGAGAGATAACAGCCAGGATTTCATCCAGTGGGTCGTCTGTCTTGCCGGATGCCAGCAGTTTTGTCAGAAAAAGATTGTCCATCTAGCAAAAGATTAAGTTGTTACTGTTACTTTTCTTCCGAAATCGTCAGAATATATGGAATTATGAACCGGATATTCCTGCAGAAC
>JAMOMO010000425.1 GCA_027067035.1 Desulfobulbaceae bacterium | reverse complement strand
TCCCATGACATCATGCTCCTCCAGGGTCATTCACCCTACTACCTCTTTAAGGAGATTCGCGGCCAGCAGGAGATCAGTGGACTCTATGTCCTGGCCCAGAGAATACCTGAAGTTATCCGGGGACTCATCAAAGAGGGGGCAAAGGCCGGTAACATCACCCAGATGATCGCCATTTTAAATGATCATATTCTGGAACGGATGCTGACCCTGCTTGAAGAGGAACTCGGTCCTCCCCCTGTTCCCTACTGCTGGCTGCTCATGGGCAGTGAAGGACGCAGGGAACAGACCTTCAAGACGGACCAGGATAATGCCATCCTCTATGCTGATCCCGAAGATGAAAAGCAGAAGAGTGATGCGGAAGGTTATTTTAAGGTCTTTGCGCAAAAGGCCATTGATCATCTTGTGAATTGCGGCTATCCACTCTGCCCCGGCGAGATCATGGCCATCAACCCGAAATGGTGCCAGCCCCTCTCGGTGTGGAAGGAGTATTTCAGTACCTGGATCAGCGCCCCTGATCCGGCAGAACTCCTCAATGCCACCATTTTCTTCGATTTTCGTTCCGGTTTTGGTGATGCCTCCCTTGCACGTGAATTGCGAAATCATCTCAATGGACGTGCCCGGCAGAAAGATATCTTTCTCTTTCACCTGGCGCGGCAGTGCATGTCCACCCGTATTCCACTCTCTTTTTTCAAGAACTTCATCGTGGATAAGGATGGGGAGCATAAGAATCTCCTGGATATCAAGCGCCAGGGGCTGACGCCGTTTGTCAATTTTGCCCGGGTTCTGTCCTTAAAACACGGGATCAGCGAGACCAACACCCTGGCCCGCTTAAAGGCACTCCATGATGCGGATTTTATCAATCGTGAGCTCTGGGCCTCGGCCAATGATGCCTATGAGCTCCAGATGCAGCAGCGGTTAATCCATCAGCTGACGCAGATGGAAGAGGGGAAAACACCGGATAATCATATTAATCCGGAACAGCTCACAGAGCTTGAGAGGCGTATGCTGAAAGATGCCTTTGCCGTCATTGAGCGTCTCTACTCCGTGCTGGACAAAATGTACCCGGTTGCCTGAGATGATCGATCTGTTGAACCCCGGCAGCTGGTTTAGCCATCCGTCCCCTCTTCTGCAGGCCAATAAGGAATGTTTTGCCGATTTTGACCAGGGACGTCCCCTGGCTGAGTACAGCTTTGTTGTCTGTGACACGGAGCTCACCGGCCTGAACAGGAAGAAGGATGAACTCATTTCCATAGGGGCCGTGATGATCAGAGATCTTCAGATAGATCTCTCTTCCATGTTCCACTGTTTTGTCCGGCCCAGGAACATGGATCCGACTCAGGCGACTCTGGTACATCGCATCACGCCGGAACAGCTTGAAACTGCAGAATCCATGGAGGAGGTACTGCCACGATTTGTGGAGTATATTCATGGCAGCCTGCTGGTGGGGCATCATCTGCCCCTGGATATGCATTTTTTGAATAAGGCAACCCGGGAGGTGATGGGGGGAACCCTTTCCAATCCGGGGGTGGATACCATGCGTATGGCCCAGGGCTACAAACGGGTACGTCTCGGTCACTACCATGAACATAACCCCAGAACCACCAGCTACAATCTTGATGATCTGGGGCGGGAGTATCATCTGCCGGAGTTCAAGCCCCACGATGCTCTGGAAGATGCCCTGCAGACAGCCTATCTTTTTCTGTACTTTATTAAAAAGTTTCGCAAGGGAGGGCTGGTTACATTGAAGGATATTTTTCAATCAGGGAGGGTTGGAAGTTTCCGATATTAGCTGACAATGTATACTGTTGGCTGTTGACTCCCATCTTCGGTGTTGATCCCTGTCGGAAGGGCTCTTAAAGCCTTTACCGGTCAGGCATTGACACTGATTGAGGAGCTATGGTATGAATCAGTGTTTTATGAGGAGAAAGTTTCACTTAATTCCAATAAGGAGGAGAAGAAATTATGAGTGATGCTCAGAAGTATTGGCAGGCGAACATTCGGCTTGTTATAGGATGTCTCGTCGTTTGGTTTGTGGTCTCGTTTGGCTGTGGCATCCTGTTTGCCGAGCAGCTGAACTCCATCCGTATTTTGGGTGGCTATCCACTTGGTTTCTGGTTTGCCCAGCAAGGTTCTATTTATACCTTCGTGGCCCTGATCTTTTTTTACGCCTGGCGTATGAATCAGCTTGATAAAAAATTCAACGTCAGCGAAGACTAAGGAGAAATGAAGGAATGACTAATTTACAATTATGGACCTACTGCGTTGTCGGGGCAACCTTTGCTCTCTATATCTTTATTGCCATCAAGGCCCGTGCATCAACCACCGGAGAGTTCTATGTCGCCGGTAAAGGTGTACACCCTGTTCTGAACGGAATGGCCACCGGCGCTGACTGGATGTCTGCCGCCTCATTTATCTCCATGGCCGGACTCATTGCCTTTAAAGGATATGATGCTTCAGTGTATCTCATGGGATGGACAGGCGGTTACTGTCTTCTTGCCATGCTCCTTGCTCCATATCTCAGAAAGTATGGAAAATTTACAGTGCCTGAGTTCATCGGGGACAGGTTCTACTCTCAGACTGCCCGTGTTGTTGCTGTTATCTGTCTGATTGTGGCCTCTCTTACCTATGTTATCGGCCAGATGAAGGGTATTGGTGTTGCCTTTTCCCGTTTCCTTGAAATTCCATTTAACTATGGACTTTTTCTCGGAATGGGCATCGTTTTCATCTATGCTGTTCTTGGTGGAATGAAAGGTGTTACCTACACCCAGATTGCCCAGTACTGTGTACTTATTTTTGCCTACACCGTTCCTGCAATCTTCATCTCCCTGCAGCTCACCGGAGTTGCCCTCCCTCAGCTTGGACTTGGTTCCACAATGGCTGACGGATCCGGGGTATTCCTGCTCGATAAACTGGACAAAACGCTACTGGATCTAGGCTTTAACGCCTATACGACGCAGAAGGGGAGTACGTTGAACATGTTCCTCCTCACTCTGTCGCTGATGATCGGAACAGCGGGACTTCCCCATGTTATCACCCGTTTCTTCACCGTACCCAAGGTTCGTGATGCACGTTCCTCTGCCGGCTGGGCCCTTGTTTTTATTGCGATCCTGTACACCACAGCTCCTGCTGTCGGTGCCATGGCCCGTCTTAATCTCATCCATACCATTCAGGCTGATTCAATCACCCCTGATACCTCCCAGAACCTGAAACTTGATGCCCTTCCGGCCTGGTTTACAAACTGGGAAAAAACCGGTCTTCTGAAACATGATGATAAAAACGGTGATGGTCGTATTCAGTATGTTGGTAAAAACTTCACCGGTACCGATGTCAACGGAAATCCCATCCAGAATGAGATGACCAAGGTTGACCGGGATATCATGGTTCTTGCCAATCCCGAGATTGCAAATCTTCCCAACTGGGTTATTGCCCTTGTTGCCGCCGGTGGTATCGCTGCAGCTCTCTCCACTGCTGCAGGACTGCTCCTGGCCATCTCTTCCGCTATCTCCCATGATATCGTGAAGGGTATTGTTGCAAAGGACATTGATGATAAAACCGAGCTTATGGCAGGCCGTATCGCCATGGCAGGTGCCATTCTTGTGGCGGGGTATCTCGGACTGCATCCTCCCGGATTCGCGGCCCAGGTTGTGGCCCTTGCCTTCGGACTGGCTGCATCTTCAATCTTCCCTGCACTGATGATGGGTATTTTTGCCAAGCGTGTCAATAATACCGGAGCAGTCTGTGGTATGCTTGCAGGTCTTGGAAGTACCCTTGTGTATATCTTCTGGTTCAAAGGCTGGTTCTTTATTCCCGGTACCGCCATGGCTGCTGATACTGCCGCCAACTGGGTCCTTGGAATTTCTCCGGGTTCCTTTGGTGCAGTGGGTGCACTGATCAACTTTGTTGTGGCTCTGTCCATATCAAGTGTCACCGCACCGCCGCCAGAGCATATCCAGCATCTTGTGGAGGACATTCGTGTTCCCATGGGGGCAGGATCTGCAGTGGATCATTAAGATCTGATGGAAAAGTAAAGCAGTTTCTGTCGTGAGACAGTGAAGGCGCATCCGAACATTTTTCGGATGCGCCTTTTTTTTTTCAGGGAACGTGCTAGTGTTGGCAGCATACAGAGAAAGACTGCTTCAGCGGAGTGGCTGCGGAGTTGTTCCCGGAATCTGTCACAGCGGTTATGGTGAATAGTATGGTTAGAGCATATGGAGAGTGAAGGACGTACTGTGGGCCTCCTTGGGGCTATCTCAATAGGTATCGGCGGTATGGTGGGCGGAGGAATTTTTGCTGTCCTGGGTGAGGCGGTGTCACTGGCCCACGGGGCGACAGCTGTCGCCTTCCTCATTGCCGGAATTGTGGCGCTTCTCACCTCATACTCCTATGCAAAACTCTCGGTGAGGTATCAAAATCGCGGTGGCACCGTGGTCTTTATCGATAATGCCTTCAGCCATAATCTTCTTTCAGCCAGCATCAACATGCTGCTCTGGCTCAGTTATCTGGTTACAATATCTCTGTATGCCACGGCCTTTGCCTCCTACGGCCAGACCTTTTTTTCCCCTGACAGCCCCGTTGTGCTGAGACATGTTCTGATCAGTGTGGCGATTCTTCTCCCCAGTCTGATCAACCTGGTGAGTGCCTCCCTTGTGAGTCGCTCGGAATCCCTTATTGTCATGATCAAGATCACTTTGCTGGTGGTAATTATTGTGTCCGGAATATCCTATGTGGATACAGACCGGCTCTCACCGGTGCACTGGGAAGGTCCACTTGGAATTATCACTGCCGGAATGATTATATTTGTCGCCTATGAGGGCTTTGAACTCATTGCCAATGCCGCAGAGGAGATAAAGAACCCGATTATCAGTCTGCCACGGGCCTTTTACGGCTCCACCATCTTTGTTATTCTGCTCTATATTCTTATCTCCATTGTCTGTGTCGGGACTGTTCCGGAAGAACAGCTTCTCAAGGCAAAGGACTATGCACTTGCTTTTGCAGCAAAACCCGCCCTGGGTCAGACCGGATTTATTGTCGTTGCCATTGCCGCTCTGCTCTCAACATTCTCAGCGATAAATGCAACTATTTACGGAAATGCCAGATTGGGGTATTTTCTTGCCAAGGAGGGTGAACTACCGAAAAAACTGAGCAGGGAGAGGGCCACTGTTCCCAGCAATGATATCGTTGTGATATCCCTCTTCAGTCTGCTCATTGCAAATACCATTGAGCTCACAGAGATAGCAATCATCGGCAGTGCAGGATTTCTGCTGATCTTTGCCATTGTGAACATGGCTGCATTCAAACTGGCCTCCGAGATAGGTGCCAGCAGGATTGTTATTGCCGCTGCGCTGCTCTTCAGCAGTGCAGCCCTTGTGGTTCTGCTGCTCCATACCTGGTCAAGCAACCCGAGAGCAATTGTGGTCTTCTTCTGTTTCACAGGGAGCTCCATTCTCTTTGAACTGCTTTACGGCAGGCTGGTGCGGGGCCATTTCTTCAGACGTGCCTACGATAGATGAAGCTGAATATTTCTGCCTGAAAATCTGTCTTGGGTGATCAATACCTGAGAAGAGGATATGAAAATGGAATCCAGATTGCTGAAACCCGAACACTGTTATCTGCACATTATTGATCCCCAGGAGCGGCTGATGGCACATATTCACGATGCCGGGGCAGTTGCCGACACCATCAGAAAAATGGTGCGTTGTGCGGAAATTATTGGTATTCCGATTATTGCCAACACCCAGTACAAAAAAGGACTTGGTCCCTACGTTGAGCCGCTTGAAGAGCTGATGGCAGAGGTTCCGCGGCCTGATAAAACAGAGTTTAACGCACTTGCCAATCCGGAAACAGGGGCTCTGGTCAACAGTCTGCCGGCTTCGGTGAACAGAGCAATTCTGGTGGGCGTTGAAACTCATATCTGTATTTATCAGACAGCCATGGGGCTGCTTGATAAGGGAATCACCCCGTGGATTGTGGCGGACGGAGTCTCCTCGCGTACTGCCGTGAACAGGGATCTGGGCCTGGCCAGACTTCGTGACATCGGGGCCGTTGTCGGGCCTGCAGAGATGATCATCTATGAACTGTTAAAAAAGGCAGGTACTGCAGAGTTTAAGGCCGTACTTCCATATATTCTATAATCTTAACCCATCAATAATGTTACTATCATGAAAGGAAAAGAAATACGCAGCCGCTTTATTGACTATTTTCAAAAGCATAATCACACGCCTGTTGAGAGTTCCTCCCTGGTTCCTCAGGATGACCCCACCCTGCTCTTCGTCAATGCGGGAATGGTGCAGTTCAAGACGGTATTCATGGGTGAGGATAAACGGGACTATAACCGTGCTGTGACCAGCCAGCGGTGTGTCCGGGCAGGCGGAAAGCACAATGATCTTGAAAATGTCGGCTACACTGCGAGGCACCACACCTTTTTTGAAATGCTGGGGAATTTTTCCTTTGGAGACTATTTCAAGGAGGATGCCATCAGATTTGCCTGGGATTTTCTCATTAATGAACTGAAACTTCCTGCTGAACAGATGTGGGTTTCTGTTTTTACGGATGATGATGAGGCGTATGCGCTCTGGGAAAAGGTGGAAGATCTCCCCGAAGGACGTATTGTGCGTCTGGGTGAGAAGGATAACTTCTGGGCCATGGGGGATACGGGACCCTGCGGCCCCTGTTCCGAAATACACATTGATCAGGGACCGGAGGCCGGATGTGATCGTCCCGATTGCGCAGTGGGCTGTGACTGCGACCGTTTCCTTGAGCTCTGGAACCTTGTTTTCATGCAGTTTAACCGTTCAGATGACGGGACAATGACACCGCTGCCACGGCCCAGTATCGATACCGGAATGGGGCTTGAACGGGTGGCGGCAGTACTGCAGGGAAAGTTGAACAATTACGATACGGATCTCTTTCAGCCGGTGATTCATAAACTGGAAGAGCTGTCGGGTAAAAAATATCTGGGCGATGAGGCGGATACCACAGCCATGCGTGTTATTGCCGACCATGCAAGGGCCACCACCTTCCTGGTGGCTGACGGGGTGCTGCCGTCCAATGAAGGGCGCGGCTATGTGCTGCGTCGTGTCATGCGCCGCGCCATACGCTATGGACGGAATCTGGGACTTACAAAGCCGTTTATGGATGCGGTCACCTCTGTGGTCACCGAGACCATGAAAGATGCCCATCACCACCTTGAGGCCTGTGCCGGACTGCTGGCAAAGGTGGTCATGAATGAAGAGCTGCGCTTTGGGGAAACCCTGGAGCATGGCCTCACCATGCTGGATGAGGAGATAGTCCGCCTGAACAGTGCGGATGAAAAGCTCATTCGGGGGGATTTTGTCTTTAAACTCTATGATACCTATGGTTTTCCAGTGGATATTGTCCGGGATGTCTCTCTTGAGCGTGGTGTGGAATTTGACGCGGCGGGCTTTGAAGAGGCCATGGAGCGACAGCGAAGTCAATCCCGTGCCTCACGCAAGGGAGAAAATGTACGTCTCCTGGGTGACGGTGTCAAAGAGCTCATTGAGGGGGGCGGGAAGAGTGAATTTGTGGGCTATGAGACCCTTGAGAGTGATACTGAAGTATATGGGCTCCTGGACGCTGAAGGAAGGGTGGTGGAGCAGCTGGCCGCTGGGACAGAGGGACAGCTCTTTGCCGCCAGGACACCGTTCTATGCCGAATCCGGCGGCCAGGCAGGTGACCGGGGACTGGTCAGCTGGGATGGCGGAGAGGCGGAAGTCTGCAACACCATAACAGAGGGAGAGGGAATTATTCTCCATGCAGTGACTGTTACAAAGGGAACTCTGAAGAAAGGGATGCCGGTGAAGCTTCAGGTCAGCAAGGAGAGCCGGGATGACACGGCGGCGAACCACACCGCAACTCATCTGCTGCAGGCGGCCTTGAAAGAGCTCCTCGGCGACCATGTCAAGCAGGCAGGATCGCAGGTGACTCCGGACAGGCTGCGATTTGATTTTACCCATTTTTCACAGTTGACACGGGAGGAAAAAGAGGCCATCGAAAGGCGGGTCAACGAAAAAATTCGGGAAAATATCAACAGTAATACAGCGGTACTGGATCGGGATCAGGCCATAGAGGAAGGTGCGACCGCCCTGTTTGGAGAAAAATATGGTGACAGTGTCCGGGTGGTAAGCCTTGGTGATTTCTCCAAAGAACTCTGCGGTGGAACCCATGTGGCGGCAACCGGTGGTATCGGGCTGTTTCGTATCGTCAGTGAAGGTGGTATTGCCGCAGGAGTGCGAAGAATTGAGGCGGTGACGGGTCGTGCTGCCCAGGAACAGATCCAGGGTCTTGCAAGGCGGGAACAGGAGCTGTGTGAGATGCTGAACGTGCAGCCGGAAAATGTGATGGAGCGTCTTGAAAGCATGGCCAGCGCAAACAGGCGACTTGAAAAACAGGTTGCAGAGCTGTCAACACAACTGGCCACCTCTGATCTGGGAGATCTGCTTGGTTCTGCTGAAGAGATTGACGGAGTAAAGGTGGTCGCTGCCGTGATTCCACTGGACAGCCCGAAGACTCTTCGTGAAGTGGGGGACAGGGTGCGTGAGGAGATGGGAAGCGGTGTGGCCGTACTTGCCGGTGAAATCAACAAAAAGGCGGCTATTCTGGCCATTGTGTCCAAAGATCTCACAAAACGTATCAAGGCAGGGGAACTTGTGAATAAAGTTGCCGCCATCGTGGGCGGAAAAGGTGGCGGTCGTCCTGATATGGCACAGGCGGGAGGTAACATGCCCGACAAATTGAACGAGGCTGTGGCTTCAGTCACCACTCATGTGCGGGAACTGCTGGGCTGATTTTCCGCTCTGCAGCTTAAAATTTGGTGGCAGGCTGATGCGGGCGCGGAAAAGAGTTGTTTTTTTCTGTTCAGGGGCTGTTTTTCACGTTTTTTCTCCATGAAACAGGGCTGTGGAAATTTTTTTAAAAACAGCAATGGTCCCGGCAGGATGAATCTCGCAGCGGTGAGATGACGATGTCGATAAAAAATGTAGTACACGGGTAATTACGGGAAATAGTATATTAAAAGTTAAAACAGGGTGCAGAAATGGAACTTCTTCAGCCATTATATACCCTATAAAAAAGTTGACAGTACCGTATATATGCGGTACAACCGTTTTTCGTGTTGTGAATCACCATTCATTTTGGGCGATTTTTTTGAGTTATCTTAGCTAGGAGCAGAGAAAATGGTTTCAATGGATATCACCCTGTTTCTTCAGATCGTAAATGCTTTCGTTCTGATGTTTCTTCTTAATGGAATCATCTATAAGCCGGTTCTGAAGATTTTAAAGGAAAGGGCCACCAAGTTGCAAGGTATGCGCGATGATGTGACTAAGTACGAGGATAACGCCCGCAGACGCCAGGAAGAAGTAGACAAAAAAATGCATAAGGCCTCTACCCAGGCCAAGGCTGCGCTTGATAGTGCGCGTGCCAGTGCTAAGGCTGCCGGTGAGGAAAAACTCGCTGCAATAAAAGCTGAAGCCGATGCTGAAAAAGATAAACAGCTGGCAGAGGTAAAATCTCAGTTCGACGCGGCTCGTAAAGAGCTTGAAGCCGGACTCGAAGGATTTGCAACTGCCATGGCAGGAAAAATTTTGGGAAGGAGTCTGTAAGGATGAGGGAGATGAAGCGAACAATCGGGAAAAGTGCACTCGTTGCGCTTCTTCTGTGGTTTGCCCTGGCAGCTGGGAGTGTCTGGGCATCAGGCCATGGAGAAGAAGCGGTAATTGGTGAGGGAATGCCCACTGCGGATCCCCATCAGGCCACTGTAATGGCTGATGAGGAAAATGCGGGGCATGCTGTGGTTCAGGATCTTGCCGCGGAAGAGGCTGCCATGCATGGTGGTCACGAAGCAGCAGGCGGCCATGAGGCAGCCGGCGGTCATGCCAAGCGGGACAGTCTGTCACCGGCCAAACTGAAAGATCTTGGATTCAGGGTGATGAACTTTATTGTTCTCCTTATCATCCTTGTGAAATTCGGTGCCAAGCCGATCGCCAACGGACTTGGAGCACGCCGCAAACAGATAAGAGAAGAGATTGAAGAGCTTGAGGCCAAGAAAATCAAGGCCGAGAAGGACTATAAAGAGTTCTCCGCCAAGCTTGAATCCGTTGAAAAAGACGTTGACAGTATCGTCGAAAAAGCAGTGGCACAGGCTGAGATTGAAAAGGCCAGAATCATTGAGGCCGCTGAAAAATCTGCTGCTGATATCAAACGTTCCGCTGAGATGGCAATTGCCAACGAAGTGACTGCTGCCAAACGCAGTCTGAAAGTTGAGGTCACTGAGCAGGCTGCAGTTATGGCTGAAGAGTTAATCATTAAGAATCTGACAGCTGACGATCAGGTCAAGATTATCGAAGATTACTTAGATAAAGTAGGGGCCGTACAGTGAAACAGATAATTTTAGCAAGACGATACGCGAAAGCGCTCTTTGCTGTCGGCAAAGAGGACGGAAAATATGAAGAGTATAATGAAGCTCTTCAGGGACTTGCAGGGGTCTATGCCTCTGATGTGGGACTTGCAGATTCACTGACAAATCCCCTTTACCCGATGGATGTTAGAGCAAAGGTCATGGAGGGTGTTGTTGCCTCCATGGGCATTGATAGCGTTATGAGTAATTTTCTCAACCTGCTGGTGGAGAAAAAACGTGCTGGTGTTCTTCCTGAGATAGCTGAAGAATTCCAGATCATGGTTGACGAAGAGCAAAATGTCAGTCACGGCAGCGTGGTCTCGGCAGTAGAGTTGAGTGATGAATTGCAGGCCAAAGTGCAGGCAACACTAGAAAAGCTTACTGGCAAGAAAGTGGAACTGACAACAAGCGTGGATCCTTCAATCATTGGTGGAGTTATAGCCAAGGTTGGCGATCTTGAACTCGATGGCAGTATTAAAACACAACTTGCAAGTTTAAAAGATTCCATAAAGGGGAGAGAGTAGAAATGCAAATCAAAGCCGAAGAAATCAGTCAGATTATAAAAGATCAGATTGGTGAGTACGAAACCAGTATTGACCTGAATGAGACCGGTACCGTTATCTCCGTTGGTGATGGTATTGCACGTGTCTACGGAGTCCAGAATTGTATGGCCATGGAGCTTCTTGAGTTCCCGGGCGGCATCATGGGACTTGCACTCAACCTTGAGGAAGACAACGTCGGTTGCGCCGTTCTTGGTTCTGTAACAAAAATTAAAGAAGGTGACCTTGTTAAGCGTACCGGAAAAATTGCTGAGGTTCCTGTTGGACCTGAGATGGAAGGTCGTGTTGTTGACGGTATCGGCTTCCCCATTGATGGCATGGGCGAAATCAAGGCAGCCCTCAGTTCTAAAATTGAGGTTCTGGCTCCTGGTGTTATTGCCCGTAAAGGTGTTCATGAGCCATGTTACACAGGTGCAAAGGCAGTTGATGCCATGACTCCTGTTGGACGTGGACAGCGTGAGCTGGTAATCGGCGATCGTCAGATCGGTAAAACAGCCCTCTGTGTTGATGCAATCATCGCTCAGAAAGATACCGATGTTCACTGCATCTATGTTGCCGTTGGTCAGAAAAAATCAACCGTTGCACTCGTTGTTGAAGCACTCAGAAAACATGGCGCCATGGAGTACACCACCGTTGTTGCTGCATGTGCCTCTGATCCTGCACCAATGCAGTACATCGCACCGTTTGCCGGAACATCCATGGGTGAGTATTTCCGTGACAATGGCCAGCATGCACTGATTGTATATGATGATCTCTCCAAACAGGCCGTTGCCTATCGTGAGCTCTCTCTGCTTCTCCGTCGTCCACCTGGACGTGAGGCCTATCCTGGAGATATTTTCTTCAACCATTCACGTCTCCTTGAGCGTTCCTCCAAGGTAAACGATGAGCTTGGTGCCGGTTCTCTTACCGCACTTCCAATCATCGAGACCCAGGCTGGTGACGTTTCCGCCTTTATTCCAACAAACGTTATTTCCATTACAGACGGCCAGGTTTACCTTGAGCCAAATCTGTTCTTCTCCGGTGTACGTCCAGCCATTAACGTTGGACTCTCCGTATCCCGTGTTGGTGGTGCCGCTCAGGTAAAAGCCATGAAGCAGGTTGCAGGAACCCTTCGTCTGGATCTTGCCCAGTATCGTGAGCTTGCAGCATTTGCCGCCTTTGGTTCTGACCTTGATGCCGCGACCCAGGCACAGCTTACCCGTGGTGAGCGTCTTGTTGAGATTCTCAAACAGCCACAGTATGCTCCGCTGTCAATGGAAAAACAGGTTACCATTCTGTATGCAGGTGCCAATGGATACCTTGATTCTCTTCCTGTTGAAACCATGAGAGATTACGAGGATGAGATGTTTGCATATATCGAGTCCAATGATCCTTCTATCTTTGCAGATCTCAAAGAGCAGGAAGAATTCACAGATGCCATTAAAGACAAACTGAATAAAGCACTTGATGCATTCGGTGAAACTTTTAAGGCAACCAAGGGTCTCAAATAATAGAGGGGGACGCTTGATATGCCCAGTTTAAAAGACGTTCAAGATAAGATCGTTGGTGTCAAAAAGACGGCACAGATCACATCGGCCATGAACATGGTTGCCTCGGCGAAACTCCGCGGCGCCCAGGATAAGATGGAAAATTTCCGTCCTTATGCTGACAAGTTCAATGAGGCCATGTCAAATCTGTCAGGTGGCGGCAATACCGATTCATTTCCCCTTATGGATGTAAGGGAAGTGAAAAATGTTGAGATTGTTGTCATCACCTCTGACAGAGGTCTCTGTGGATCCTTTAACGCCAACATCGTTAAACTCGCCGAAAAGAAAATGCGCGAGTATGAAGCTGAAGGAAAGACGGTAAGCTTTGTATGTGTAGGAAAGAAGGGTAACCAGTCATTGAAGAAGACCGGAAAGGTACGGAATCAGTTTCTGGATATAATGTCTGACTTTCAGATGTTTAATGCCCGGGAAATTGCACAGGATGTTGCCACCAATTTTCTTAATGGCGCCGTTGATAAGGTGGAGGTCCTTTACGGCCACTTTCAGTCAGTAGCTGTTCAGCGTCCTGAGGCTCAGGATATGCTGCCCATTACTCCCATGGAGGAGGAAGAGGGTGCTGCTGAGAAACAGGCGGTTGGAGATTATATCTATGAGCCCTCAACCGAGGAGATCATGGATGTTATGCAGCCACTGTACCTGAATGTAATCATCTACAATGCCATGCTTCAGGTTGGCGCATCCGAGCACGCTGCTCGAATGACTGCCATGGATAATGCAACAAATGCATGTAAGGATATTGTTAGCGATCTGACCCTTGTATACAACAAGGCCAGGCAGGCAGCAGTTACCGGCGAACTGATGGATATCGTTGGCGGTGCCGAGGCCCTTAAGGGATAATAACCATACGCAAATTTTCTTTTTTAAAACTTTGAGGAGGGAGATATCCCGATGAGTGATCAAAACGTAGGAAAAATAACCAGAGTAATTGGCCCGGTTGTCGATGTTGAGTTTGAGGCTGGTAAACTGCCAAAGATTCTTGATGCGCTTTTTGTTACCAACCCAGGTATCAATGATGACGCTGATAACCTTGTAATTGAAGTTGCCCAGCATCTTGGTGATAATGCGGTTCGCTGCATTGCCATGGATGCCACAGATGGTCTTGTTCGCGGCATGGAAGCCCGTGACTCCGAGCAGCCCATCACCATTCCGGTTGGCGAGCCCGCCCTTGGACGTATCATGAACGTTGTTGGACGAAGCGTTGATGGAATGGGTGAGATCAAATCTGATAAAACCATGCCCATCCATCGTGATGCGCCTCTGTTTACCGAGCAGGACACCGAGGTTCGTGTTCTTGCAACCGGTATTAAGGTAATCGATCTCCTTGTTCCTTTCCCAATGGGTGGAAAAATGGGACTCTTCGGTGGTGCCGGTTGTGGTAAGACAGTTATCATGATGGAGATGGTAAATAACATCGCCATGCATCATGGTGGAATTTCAGTATTCTGTGGTGTTGGTGAGCGTACCCGTGAAGGAAATGATCTTTACAACGAGATGAAAGAGTCCGGCGTACTTCCAAAAGCCGCACTTGTTTACGGTCAGATGACTGAACCTCCAGGAGCCCGTTCCCGTGTTGCTCTTACCGGACTGACTGCTGCTGAGTACTTTCGTGATGAAGAGGGACAGGACGTTCTCTTTTTCGTCGATAATA
The DNA here is from genome assembly GCA_027067035.1 of Desulfobulbaceae bacterium. Taxonomy (GTDB): domain Bacteria; phylum Desulfobacterota; class Desulfobulbia; order Desulfobulbales; family Desulfocapsaceae; genus Desulfocapsa. The sequence continues at coordinate 10,522 of JAMOMO010000425.1, read as the reverse complement.
TCTTCCGTTTCACCCAGGCAGGTTCTGAGGTTTCCGCCCTTCTCGGTCGTATTCCTTCAGCTGTTGGTTATCAGCCGACACTTGCTACAGATCTTGGTGGACTTCAGGAGCGTATTACTTCAACCACTAAAGGTTCCATTACCGCTGTACAGTGCGTATATGTACCTGCAGATGACTTGACAGATCCTGCGCCAGCCACCACATTTGCCCATCTTGACGGAACGGTTGTTCTTTCTCGTCAGATTGCTGAGCTTGGAATTTATCCTGCGGTTGATCCGCTCGATTCCACATCACGTATTCTTGATCCTAATGTTGTTGGTCAGGAGCATTATGATGTTGCCCGAGGTGTTCAGATTTCTCTGCAGAAATACAAAGATCTCCAGGATATCATCGCCATTCTCGGTATGGATGAGCTCTCAGAGGAAGATCAGCTCCTCGTTGGTCGCGCCCGTAAAATTCAGCGTTTCCTCTCCCAGCCATTCACCGTTGCTGAGGTTTTCACCGGTATGTCCGGTAAGTTTGTAACCGTTGAAGACACCGTTGCAGGCTTCAAGGAAATCCTGGAAGGCAAGCATGATGATCTTTCTGAAAACTCAGTTTATATGGTTGGCTCCATTGCTGAAGCTCTTGAGAAAGAAGCTAAGGAAAAAGCATAAGTTAACTGATAAGCAAACGAGGATATATCATGGCACAACAAATACATTTAGAAGTAGTGACTCCATCCGGAGCTGTTGTTAACGAGGAAGTTGATATCGTTAACGCTCCCGGTTATGGCGGTGACTTTGGTGTGTTGGCCAATCATGCTCCATTCCTTTCTACCATCAAGATTGGACTTCTTACCTATGAACAGGGTAAGGATCGTCATAATCTGATGATCAGTGGCGGTTTTTCCGAGGTTTCCAACAACAAGATCACCTTTCTTGTTGAAAGTGCCGAATTTGGAAGAGAGATCGATGTAGATAGAGCAATGAAGGCTAAAGAGCGTGCAGAAAAGCGTCTGGCTCAGGCTGCGGCTCAAGGCGATAACTTCAATCAGGCCCGGGCCGAGGCCGCTTTGCAGCGTGCTCTGGCACGTATAAAGGCTGCGAAGATTGCCTGATTAAGTAATCTGTTGTAGTATGGAAAGGTCGTCCTTTGGGACGACCTTTTTTTTTACATTTTTCGTATCACTATATTTGATATCTTCAATTCATTCTTTTGAGGTGTTTTTATGAAAGCTAAGGAACGCATGGCGATAGCCAGGCAGATGCCGGTTGAAATGACTCCGGCTGAGCGTGTTAAGAATTTTGATGAGATTGTCTCTGGTTATTCCGAGTCCACTGCCATTCTTGAAGCTGAGCGTTGCCTTCAGTGCAAGAAACCTTCATGCAGAAAGGGTTGTCCCATCCATAACGATATTCCAGGCTTTATTGCCCTGCTTCGTGAGAAGAAAGTTGAGGAGGCATACTGGAAAATTCGTGAGACATCATCCATGCCTGCTGTATGTTCCAGGGTTTGTCCCCATGAATTTCAGTGCGAGGGATCCTGCGTTCGCGGTAAAGGAAAAGGCCAGGCTGTAGCCATTGGTATGCTGGAACGATACATTGTTGACTGGATGGTTGAAAATAATAAACCGCTCCATAACGAATGTGCACTTCCCGGTAAAAAGAAGGTGGCAATCATAGGTTCCGGCCCTGCAGGAATGACTGTTGCCTACTGGCTGGCCCACAAAGGAATACCCTGTACCATCTTTGAGGCGCTTCCTGTTTATGGTGGCATGCTTACCGTTGGAATTCCTCCGTTTCGTCTGCCCCGTGATATCATCAACGCTGAATTCGATGCCCTGAAAAGCTGCGGTGTGACTCTCCACACCAACGTGGTTATTGGAAAGGATAAGTCCATAGAAGATCTTCGTGCTGAAGGCTATGATGCCATATTTAACGGTGTCGGTGCACACAAAAGCCGTAAACTTGGCCTTGAAAATGAAGAGACCACAGAAGGTGTGCTCCACGGTGTTGACTATCTCCGGCGCATAAACCTTGGTGAAGACCTTGATCTTGGTAAAAAAGTTGTTGTTGTTGGTGGCGGTAATGTTGCGATTGATGTTGCTCGTACTGCACTGCGTTACGGCTCAGAAGACGTTTTCATTCTCTATAGAAGAAGCCGTGAGGAGATGCCTGCATCTGCTGCGGAAATACACCATCTTGAAGAAGAGGGCGTTCGCATAGAGTTTCTTGCTGCACCTGTGAAGATCCATTCCGAGGATGGAAAACTTACCAAAGTTGAATGCGTGAGAATGGAACTTGGCGAGCCTGATGATTCAGGGCGACGTCGTCCCGTTGTTCAGGAAGATTCCAACTTTATGATTGATGCGGATTCCATTGTACCTGCCATCAGTCAGAATGTTGATCACACTGCAGACACAGGGGTTGATGTGGAGCTGATGTCCTGGGGAACCTATAACACGGATCCGAGAACTCTTCAGACTTCGGTGGAATACATGTTTGCCGGTGGTGATAATGTTCTTGGCCCTCAGACTGCCGCAAAGGCGGTTTATCAGGGGAAGGTCGCTGCGGAATCCATCGAAAGATACCTCAATGGACAGGATTTGAAGGAAGATCGTGAGTTCCTCTGTGACCAGATTGACTGGTAGTACCTGCGCAGTGCATATTGTAATGCAACGCACCGGCCCGGTTCCTTTCAGGAATCGGGCTTTTTTTATGAATAAAAATATCAGAGGCTTGCTGCTGTGGAGTGAATATAGCTCTGGACTCCGGTAACAATGTCATCTGCAATGATATCAAGGAAGGTGTCGGAACTGAGGTTGTCGGAATCGGACGGGTTGGTGATAAAGGCAATTTCAATTAAAATGGCAGGCATCTCAGCACCTATAAGGACATAGAAAGGTGCCTGTTTCACTCCGAGATTTTTAAAATTGTTCTTCTGGACGCCCTCAAGGCCGTTACTGAGTGAGTTGTGGACAAAACCGGCAAGTCGTGAGGATTCATTGATTTTGGAGTTTTTCATTATATCTGAAAGGATATCCTGAAGATCACTCATCTGATGGGTGGAGGTGGCATTTTCAAAAGCAGCAACTCGCATTGCCTCAGCATTGGTGGACAGGTTCAGATAGTAGGTCTCAAGCCCGTGAACCTTTGGTGATGGATGGGCGTTGACATGCAGGGAAATAAAGAGATCAGCCTCATTGGTATTTGCTATGGCTGTTCGTTCTTCGAGTGAGATAAAAACATCGGATTCTCTGGTAAGAATGACTTCGGCGCCGGTCTGCTCCTCCAGAACAGGCGCCAGCTTTCTGGCAATATTTAAAACAATATCCTTCTCTTTCAATCCAAAAGCTGACGCACCCGGATCTTTCCCGCCATGACCTGGATCCAGAACAATTTTACGAACCCCAAGGCCCAGTTGCTGGGCAAGGGAAAGTTCTGCGGAACTCGGCTTTTCGTCGTCAACGACCATGTCATGTTCTTTTTTTCCATTGGACTGTGTCTTCTTGAAATCCTCAAGAACGACAAGTTCCTCCTCCTGGGGTGGAGCAGCCTGTTGAAGAGGGTCAGGCTTTTCATGGGATTCCACATGGGAGGGCGGATGGGGGATGCTCTTGGCGGGCTTTTGCCCGGCGGTCTGCGATTCACCACGTACGTCAATGACAACCCTGAAGGGGTCCGGAAGACTGAAAATTTTGTAATCGGATATGGATTCAATATCAAGCACCACCCTCACAACCTCGGGCGTGAACTGGCCTGTGCGGATCTGTTTGAGAAGTCCGTCTTCAATGGGTATTGGGGACCGGTATTTCGGGTCGATATAGGACTCCTGGAAATCGATGTAGAGCCTTCGTGGTTTGGACCCGTTTTTCTCAAGGAGACGCTCCCGGTACCGCACTGGACCTGATGCCTTGATAACAACGCGGGTATAGTTGTTGGAGGACCAGTATTTAACCGGAAGAACATTATTCAGGTTTTGAAGATAGGTCCTTTTGAGCATGGCATCGGGAAGGGGAATGTTATGCTCTTTGGAGAGGGCTTTGAGTTTATCGGAGGCGTGTGCATACATGTCGCCATTACGGTAATTGGCAATTATTCTGGTGTAGCTTGCCGCCGCTCTTTTGGGATCTTTTTTCTTGTTCAGGTAGAGATTGCCAAGTGCGTACAGGGCGTCATCGGCAAGGCTGTTGTCGGGAAAGAGCTCGGAGACATCGCGATAGTAGGAAATGGACTCTTTGAGGTCCATGGGCTCTTTAAAGCGACGATACATCTTGGCGTACATTCTGCCGAGCATATAGAGACTCGGAGCGGCAAAATCAGACTTTGGACCGGAGAGATAGATCTTTCTGAAGTTGCGGACTCCATTCATCCAGTTATCGCGGGATGCACCAAGGGAATTATTGGTGTGCAGCTCGTTGTAGTAGAATTTGGCCTGCTGGTACCGCTTTTCGATGGAAACAAAATCTGGAGACCCCTTGGCTGCTTCATCTGCAGCGCAGGGAAGGGCACTGAAGAACAGAGACAGCAGGAATACTATGAGAAAAATGGGGGAAAATCGCAGCATTACACCTTATCAGGGGAGTGTAGCAACTCAGAATTGCGGTTCCGGGTATCGGAAATGATATGAAATCGTCCATATCATTCAATTTATTTAAAGAAGTATACCTAAAAGATCCGCTGTTGGCAAAAGAAAATACACAGGGAGCATTCAATAGTACTCATCTCCTGGAGATGAAAGCGGGCAGGAGATATTCATGAATCAAGGATTTTTTTGAGTTCATAGAGGGTCTCGAGTGCCTGGCGTGGACTCAGATCGTCAACATCAATTCCTCTGAGATGGCTGTGGAGGGGGTCTGTTTCGGGCCTGGGAAAAAGTGGTAGCTGGCTGGGATGACTCTTACGGCGTGGTTTCCGGCGATTTTCTGTTCTGGCGATAACCGGAGTTCCATCCTGGCTGAACTCACCACTTTCAATATTTTTAAGGATCTCTCCAGCACGCTTCACAACCCGTGCAGGTACACCAGCCAGACCTGCCACCTGTATTCCGTAAGAACGATTCGTGCCTCCCTTGACGAGTTTGTGGAGGAAAATAATGGTGTCATTCCATTCCCTGATGGCAATGGAGTAGTTACGAACCCGCTCCTCGGTTTCAGCAAGGTCAGTGAGTTCATGGTAATGGGTTGCAAAGAGGGTTTTGACCCCCCTGCCGTTTTTCTGAACCAGGTCCTCGGCCACTGCCCAGGCAATGGCCAGGCCGTCAAAGGTGGAGGTACCGCGTCCGATCTCATCGAGTATGACCAGGCTTTTTTCGGTGGCATTGTTTAGGATGTTTGCGGTCTCGTTCATCTCAACCATGAAGGTTGACTGACCTCGACGCAGGTCATCCATGGCTCCAACCCTGGTGAAAATACGATCTACAACGCCGATGGTGGCACTGTCTGCGGGTACGAAGGAACCCATCTGGGCCATGAGCACGATGAGTGCTGTCTGGCGGAGGATGGTGGATTTCCCGGCCATATTCGGCCCGGTGATGATGAGCACCTCTTCACTGTCCTGATCAAGATGGACATCGTTTGGAACAAATTTGGCACTGGGGAGTGAGCGTTCAATAACGGGATGACGTCCTTCAATGATATCGATGACCTCACCGTCGTTTACCACCGGGCAGTGGTAACGGTGAAGCTGGGCCGCCTCGGCAAGACAGACGAGGAGGTCGGTTCGGGCAAGAAGTGCGGCAGTCTGCAGAATCCGGGAACTTTCAGCGGCAAGATTTGAACGGATTTCGGTGAAGAGCCGGTATTCCAGCTCCAGGCGACGCTCCTGGGCTCCTAGCACCTTGCTTTCAAATTCTTTGAGCTCCGGAGTGATAAACCGTTCGGCATTTACCAGGGTCTGTTTTCTGATATAGCTGTCAGGGACATTGGCGGATTGAAGCTTGCTCACTTCAATGAAGTATCCAAAGACCTTGTTGAACCCGACTTTCAGTTTGGCGATGCCGGTGGCCTTGCGCTCCTGATTCTCAAGGTCAAGGATAAGCTGTTTGCCATGCTGCTGAATGTGTACAAGTTCATCAAGTTCGCTGTTGTATCCGGATTTGATGAGCCTGCCGTCACGCAGGGTGACCGGTGCTTCCTCATGAATGGTATCTTCAAGCATCCGGTGAAGGTCGGAGAGTGTATCAAGTTCCTCGCCGAGATTCGTTATACGGGGCGCGTCACACTGCAGCAGCAGCTCTTTGAGCTCAGGGAGCCTGGCAATGGACTGTTTCAGGGCCAGCATGTCGCGACCATTGCCGTTACCGAGTACCATGCGGCTGTTGAGGCGCTCTATGTCATAAATGGAGGTGAGGAGTTCACGGAAACGTGAACGGATGTGGCTGTTGCCATGGAGAAAACGGACAGCGTCGAGACGGGCATTGATCCGTTTCACATCGCGAAGCGGGAAGAGGATCTCCCGTTTAAGGAGTCGTGCTCCCATGGGGGTGCAGCTGTGATCAAGAACCGAGAGCAGAGACCCTTCCCGTTTACTGCCGATGATGGTCTGGGTCAGCTCCAGGTTTCTTCGTGATGAATCATCGATCTGCAGGATAAGGTCAAGATCTATTGGGGTGAGCTTTTCAATGTGACTGATGTTGCTTTTCTGGGTCTCGATAATGTAATCGAGCAGGACTCCCGCTGCGATAATCCCCTGCCTGTAGGTTCCACAGCCGAAACCTGCCAGGGAGCTTACCTGAAACTGTTCAACAAGTATTTCCTCACAGCTCTTGAAGTGAAACAGGGAGGATGGGCGGCTGGTAATACAGATTCCCGGCAGCAGGGTTGCGGCAGTGTCCAGCAGGGGGGAGAGAATATCGGCATCGGCTTCATTTACAAGAAGTTCGGCAGGTGTCATCCGGGTGAGCTGGTCGAGTATGGCGTCACTGTCTTCAAATTCACCGACCAGAAAGGTTCCGGTGGAGAGATCGAGAAAGCTGATTCCGTAGAGAATCCGGTCCCCTTTTGTCCTGCAACAAAGAGATGCCACAAAGAGATTATCCTTGTCGTCCAGGAGTCCTGAGTCGGTGACCACACCGGGTGAGATGATCCGAACCACTTCACGTTTCACTATTCCCTTGGCCTCGCTGGGGTTTTCTGTCTGCTCACAGATGGCTACCCGACGTCCGGCTTTGACCAGTTTCGCCAGGTAGCTGGTGGCTGCATGGTAGGGAATACCGCACATGGGAACCCGGTTTGCTTCGTTCTTGCTGTTGCGGGAAGTCAGGGTGATACCGAGAATCCTGGAGGCAATCTCAGCATCTTCAAAAAACATCTCGTAAAAATCGCCCATCCGGTAAAAGAGGATGGTGTCAGGGTGCTGTTCCTTGATGCCAAGGTACTGCTGAAGCATGGGGGTGATTTTTGCTGCTTTAGTCATTGGTCGGTTTTTCAACGGTTGTGGGGGACAGAAGCGCCTGAAAACGGGGCAGAAGTTTGTCAAAAGTCGTGAGGAGGTGTTCCGGTACGGAGCGTACTTCTGCCAGGACAGTCATGAAGTTGTGGTCCCCGTCCCAGCGGGGAACTATATGAAAATGGAGGTGGTCGGCAATGCCTGCCCCTGCAACTTCTCCCAGATTACAGCCAATGTTGAAACCATCGGGCCTGAGCTGCTCCTGGAGTATCCGGGTGGCGGCGGAAACCATCTCCATCAGAGCGCAGAGGGATTCCTGATTCATTGATGTAATAGAGGCAACATGCTCAATTGGGGCAACGAGGAGGTGGCCATTGGTGTAAGGGAAGCGATTGAGGAGCACCACGGTTTTGGAGCTTCGCATCAGCATCAGCCTCTTTCGGTCAAAAGGAGCACTGCCGGGAGGTTCAAAAAGACAGCCGGATATCTTGTCGGCCTTTCCTTCAACGTGTTCCATGCGCCAGGGGGCCATGAGGGTTTTCATGGACCTGTCTCACCAAGCTGATGGAGAGAGGCTCTGAGGCCCTCATCGCTGACGTGGAGGATGGCATAAGTTCCAGGGGCGCCGTAGCGACCGGTGGCTGCAAATGAACCTGGATTGATGAAGAGGGTATTGGCAAGCTTATGGTTGACGGCAAAATGGGTATGACCGTAGACAATGCAGTCGACGGTGGGAAAGAGATCCCACATCCGCTCTTCAATATTGTGTCTGGCCCCGGCCCCATGGCAGAGTCCGATTGTAAATCCTTCAATCTCGATAATTTTATTGCCGGGCAGGGCCTGGAAAGAGGAGCGCTCGCACATGTTGCCATGGACTGCGTGCACCTCTTTGTCCCTGAATACCTCCAGAATGGAAATGTCGGTCAGATCGCCTGCATGAAGGATAGTGGAGCAGTCGCTGAAGGCCTGTCCGACCTGGGAGATAAACCAGGGTGATGGGCTGCTTAAATGGGTATCTGAGAGAATTCCAATCTGGGTCACGGTACTGCTGGCTCCTCGAGTTTTACGGGTTGACTGGTATGCTGTCACATCGTAATGAGTATAACTTGTAGGAGTTTATGAAGCACCTGAAAAATTTTTCTTTTTTCCCAGGACCTGATAAGCTTACTAAAAGAGTGATACATGCCTGAATCCGTGAGCAAACGATTTGCTGAGTGAAACCGTGGGGCAGAGTGAAGAAAAAACGGGTCGCTGTGCCCGGGAAAATGGTGACCTCAACACCCGGTACTCTCTGTTTGTACATCTCCGTCACGGAGTCAGGTGAAAAATAAAGGATACGGCAGACCGACCCTGTCGGTTGAAAGGGGTATATATGACAGATAAAAACGCAATCCATGCAGAAGTCGAAGTGATAGATGAAGGCGGTGATCAGAGTAACATTGCCCTTCCCAGCAAAATACTCCCGCAACATCTCTATCTGATTCCCATTGCCACCCGTCCGTTTTTTCCCGGTCAGGTGCAGCCGATTGTTCTCTCCGGTGAGTACTGGAAAGATACCATTCAGAAGATTGGTGAGACAGAACAGAAGCTGGTGGGCCTTGTCTATACCAATAACATCCCGGCCCAGGAAACGGTTCCCGAGGATTTTGCCCGGATAGGCTGTGTGGGGAAAATATTGAAACCCACCATGCAGGAGTCCAATATTCACTTTATCTGCCAGGGAATGCATCGTTTCCGCATTAAACGCTGGCTGGGCACCAGGGTCCCCTTCCTTGTGGAGGTGGAATATCCCGAAGATGATGAAGCGACAAGTCTTGATGATACGGAAATACGGGCCTATGCCCTCTCCATCATCTCTGCGGTCAAGGAGCTGGTTCAGGCAAACCCTCTCCATGGTGAAGAGCTGAAACAGGCCCTGCAGTATTTTTCACCCAGTGAACCGGCGCCTCTTACCGATTTTGCGGCAACACTCACCACTGCAACCGGTGATGAGCTGCAGAAGGTCCTTGAAACCCTGCCGGTGCTGGAGCGGATGCAGCGTGTGTTTCCTCTTCTCCACAAGGAAGTTGAGATAACAAAACTTCACGGGGAGATCAGTAAGGATGTAAACACCAAAATCACTAAGCGGCAGCGGCAGTTTTTCTTGAAAGAGCAGCTCAAAACCATTCAGAAGGAGCTGGGAATCACCAAGGATGACCGCAAGTCCGATGCGGAGGAATTTGAAAAACGCCTTGAAAAACTCCATCCCCCGGAGGCGGTGGCCAACCGTATTGATGATGAATTGAATAAACTGAGTTTCCTTGAAAAAGGCTCTCAGGAGTATGCGGTGACGAGAAACTATCTTGACTGGATGAGTTCTGTTCCCTGGGGAGTGTATTCAGAGGATAAACTCGGCATTAAAGAGGCCAGAACCATACTGGACCGTGACCATGACGGGCTGGATGATGTGAAGGAACGCATCATTGAGTTCCTCGCAGTGGGGGCCTATAAAAAAGAGGTCTCAGGGTCCATCATGCTGCTGGTGGGCCCTCCGGGTGTCGGCAAGACATCCATTGGCCTCTCGGTGGCGGATGCCATGGGACGGGAATTTTATCGTTTCAGTCTCGGCGGGATGCGGGATGAGGCTGAGATTAAAGGGCACAGGCGTACCTATATCGGCTCCATGCCCGGGAAATTTGTCCAGGCCCTCAAGGAGGCAAAGACATCCAATCCGGTGATCATGCTTGATGAGATCGACAAGATAGGGGCGTCGTTTCGCGGTGATCCTGCATCTGCTCTGCTTGAGGTCCTTGATCCGGAGCAGAATTCCGGTTTTCTGGATCACTACCTGGATCTCCGGGTGGATCTGTCAAAAGTTCTTTTTATCTGTACCGCCAATCAGCTGGACACCATTCCCGGCCCCCTGCTGGATCGCATGGAGATTATCAGGCTGTCGGGCTATATCACAGAAGAGAAAATGACCATTGCCAGGAACCATCTCTGGCCCAAGGCTCTTGCCAAGGCAGGTCTCAAAAAGAGCCAGCTGAAAATCAGTGATGCAGCACTTCGTCTTCTCGTTGAAGGATATGCCCGGGAGGCGGGTGTGCGAAAGACTGAGAAACACCTGTTGAAGATAGTTCGAAAGGCTGTGGTGCGATTTCTTGAAAATCCGG